>CAYQTF010000044.1:0-17807 GCA_964420345.1 uncultured Flavobacteriaceae bacterium | reverse complement strand
CTAATTGCGCTTCTGGCAAAGGATAAGTTCCTTCTTGCTCAATAGGGTTTTGAGTTGCTAATACAAAAAATGGTTTATCTAATTCATAAGTATGACCTGCAACAGTAACTGTTCTTTCTTGCATTGCTTCTAATAAAGCAGCTTGTGTTTTTGGTGGTGTTCTGTTAATTTCATCTGCTAAAATAATATTGGTAAAAACTGGTCCTTTTAAAAATTTAAACTTTCTGTTTTCATCTAAAATTTCACTTCCAATAATATCGCTTGGCATTAAATCTGGTGTAAACTGAATACGTTTAAAATCTAACCCTAATGCTTGAGAAACCGTATTTACTAACAACGTTTTTGCCAAACCTGGTACGCCAATTAATAATGAATGACCACCACATAAAATAGATATTAATACATGGTCTATTGCGTCATGTTGCCCAATAATAACTTTGGCAATTTCTTGTTTTAAATTTTTATAATGAACTACTAAATTTTTAATTGCTGCTACGTCAGACATAAGTTTTTGGTTTTTGGTATTTTGAAAATGTTTCTTTTATGACCTTTAAGAAATTATACTAATTATTTTTTTTACAAAGTCAATGTCTAAAGTCTAAGGACTACTCTATTTTTTTATTCCAATTATATTCAAAAGTACATTTTTTATATTGATTATGTATTTTTATATAGGTATCTGAAATTTTATCTTTAGTCCATTTCTCTACTAGCTCTTGTCTCTTTTTTTGAAGTGCTAAGTTTTTAATTTTCACATAATCGGTATCAAAATTGGCAACATGTGCATCAATTTTATTTTTCATAATCATCATTTTATACATTTTTTTACCTTCGCGTGTTTCATCATAAAATATTTCTGAGATTTCACCAATTTTAAGGTTACTAACTCTAGCATATAATGCAGGATCCATTCTTGCCAAATCAAAATGCACATCATTAGTTTGTGGATTAATCAAAATTCCTTTATTTTTATTAGTTTCTTTGTCTGATGAATATTTCACTACAGCATCTTCAAAACTTATTTTATGTGTTAAAATATCGTTTTTTATTTTTGTTAATGAATCTTTTACTTGTTCTAACATATCGTCCGACACTTCTGCTTGTAAAAGAATATGACTTACATCACGAGATCTACCTTTTACTTTTTCTACCTTTACAATATGATAACCAAACTGAGATCTAAAAGGGTCTGAAATTTCACCTTCTTCTAAACTAAATGCTGCTTCTTTAAATTCTTTCACAAAAGGGGTTTCTAAAGTAATATCGGAATAAAAACCACCTTTGCCTCTGCCTTCTTTAGATGCAGCTGGATCCATTGAATGTAAAATTGCTTTCATTCTAAAACTAGAACCGTTTTCTATATCCGATTTAATTTTATTTAATTTAGCAATTAATTTATTATTATCTTCTTTTGAAGTTTCTGCTTCTAATACTATTTGACCTAAAACAATTTCGGTTCCGAATTCTGGTAAAGCATCTATCTTTTTTAATGATTTAAAATAACTATTAACTTCTTCTGGTGTAACGTCTATATTTGCAACTATTTTTTGTTGCATTTGTTTACGTAAATCACTTTCTTTTTCTACATTAAATAGTTCTTTTTTTAAATCACTTATATTATCAAACCCAAAAAACTCTAAAACTTTTTCATTATCGCCTCTTAATTGACTTTTAAAATAATCTATTTTTCTATTTACCTCATTATTTATAGTACCTTCATCTACTTGTAGACTATCTACTACGGCATGATGTGCTAATAATTTATCGTTCATTATTTTTTCAAGAATTTTACATTCCGATATTTTTGAACCGTCTTCTTTTTCTTGATCTACTTGTAATTTTGCAGCTTTGACTTCAGAATATAATACAATATTATTACCAATAACAGCGGCAACACCATCTATTTTGACTTTTTCTTGTGCAAAAATTTGTATAACAAACAGCACTAAAATTATAGGTAATATCTTAGTTATTAATTTCATATTTTCCGTTTTTTGTGGCATCACTTAATAATGTTTTTTCAATATTTTTTAATAATAATAATTTTCTATTATGTAAAATCATTTGTTTAATGGTTGATTCTACATAACTTTGGGGAGCGATTTGATTTCTCTTTAATACGCTTTTAATTTTTAAATAATAAACATTCACCGAATCTTCTATTTTTAGAAACTTATTTGGTTTTATTTTATTTTCGTTTTCATTTAATATTGGTACTAATTTTAATAAATCTTTATATTTAACCCATGTAGAGTCATTAAAATGAAACGATTTATATATCAATTCATTTTTCATTAACTCATAAGTATCTTCTTTTTTATTTGATTTAAATAACTTTTCAATTTTATCTTTATCTAATATGTCGTAACCAATTTGTAGATATTTAAATTTTGTTAATTTTTCATTTAATTTAAAGATATTCATATTCTCTTTATAAAAATTAGATATTTCATTTTCTAAAATTAAAGTATCTAAATCTTGAGAAACTATAGCTTCTTTATATTTATTAATTAATAAGTCTTGTTTATATTTATCTACTAAATTTTGAATTTCATCTTGATTTTCTTTTAGATTTATTTTTGCTTTATCAAATAACAACTGTTGTTTTGCCCATGAATTTATATAATTACTAACCAACAAAGAACTATCTATTTTTGTATATTCTTTAGGTAAAATAGTTTTTATATCTTCTTCATATAAATAAACAGCATTCACTTTTGCAATCCATTTTTTATTGGCATCATGTTTGGGTTTAAAATAACTACATGCTTGTAAAATAAATATGAATATCAATAAATAAACTATTTTTTTCAACTTAAATTATTTATACTTTTTGTTTAACTTTTTTAAAGTTTTAGAATTTACCTTAACAGCGTATCTTTTTCTTAAGTCTTTAATCCAATTTTTTTCTAATTCTTCTTGATAATCACTTATCACTTTACCTTTAATATCTTTTAATTCTTTTTGAGATATTGGTGAAATATCTTTTACCTTAATAACAGAAAAATGTTTTTCATCTTCAACAATTACTTTAGATACACCTTTTTTAACAATAAATTCTTTTGGTAATTTTCTAGAACCTACTTCAAAAATACCCGAATTAAAAAGCACATGAATTGTTGCGCCATCATTAACTTGTTTTTTTATTTCGTCTAACGATTTATCTTCGGATAACAATTTTTTAACTTTAGTTGCTTTCTCTAATTTAGTACAAGATGCGATGTCAACATCAACTCTTTCTTTCCATTTATAATCGCTTTTATTAGCCTCAAAAAAGTTTTGTAAACCGATAGTGTCTTTTTCCGCTTTGGTCCAAATATTTTTTTGTAATAAATCAAAAAGCAACAAACCGTCTCTGTATTCTTTTAGAGTTGCAGCAAATTCTTTATTTTCGAATTCTAAATGATCTTTATAATAATCTATTACTTTAGCGTCTATAAAATCTTTGTAAGTACTATTTATATTTTTCTTAAAATATGCTTGTAAATCGGTAGTTGTATATTCTTTTTCTTCAATAGATAAGATTTTTTTAGATACAACTTCTTTTTCTTTAGAATTAATAAATTCATTTAAAACATCATTATCTAAAACAATTTTATATTTGTTTTTTAATCTATTTGCAATAGATTTACCTACTAAAATAGAACGATCGCCTTTTTCTATTTTTTTAGTTAATGCTTCTTTTTGTTCTTCAAAACTTCCTAAAGGAAACTTTTTTATTAACTTCACAAAATGCCAACCAAATTTGGTTGCGAATGGTTCGGAAACATCGCCTTCATTTTCTAAAGCAAAAGATATATCTGCAAAAGGTTGAATCATTTTATTTTGAGAAAACTTACTCAAAACACCACCTTTTCTAGCGTTTTGTTTATCATCAGAGTATTTTTTTGCTAAAAAATCGAATGTTTCGCCTTGTTTGAATTTTTGATGAATTTCATTAATTTGTTTTTTGGAATAATCTGGTTCTTCTTTACGGTTTTTAACCATTATATGGGCAACTTTTACTTCGCCATTACTTTGTCTTCTATTATTAATCTTAACGATATGATAACCAAATCTTGTTCTAAATGGCATAGAAATTTCTCCTTTTGTTGTTGCATAAGCTGCATTTTCAAAAGGATATACCATAGAAAAAGCATTAAAATAACCTAAATCTCCTCCGTTTTTCTTTGCCGAAGGATCTTGTGAGTATTCTTTTGCAATTGTTGCAAAATCAGCACCATTTATTATTTTATTTCTTGCTTCAATTAATTTATTATATGCTTTTAAGGTATCGGCAGGCAAAGCTCTAGGTCTTACATTTACCAGAATGTGACTTGCGTTAATTTCTTCAACTTTTCTATCATATGCTTCTCTAACTAACTCATCGGTAACGCTTCTATCTTTCATAAAAGGTTCTGTAAGTTGTTCTTTATATTTAGAAAATTCTTTAATATATGATGGCACTGTATCTAATTTAAGATCGTATGCTTCTTTTAATTTTAGTTTATAGTTTATAAACAACTCTAAATATTCGTCTAGATTTTTTTTATTTTCTTCTGTAACAACATCTTTATTTTTATTATAAACTTGTAAAAACTCAGATACGTGAACGTTTTCATTATCTATAGTTAATAAAACTCTATCTTTTGTTTTTTGTGCCGTTGTTGGTAAAATAACACAAACAACTAATGCAATAATAATTTTTTTAATCATAATAATATTAAATTTTAAAGTGGCGCTAAAATAAGCAATTGACCATTAAAAATAAGATTTCAAAAGTAATTTTTTTAGAACAAATGGCTTGTTAAAAAAATCACAAAGAAATCACACCTTCAATAGTATCAACTTCTAAGTATTTATTAATAATTTCTTCTACGCTTTTCATTTTTACAAGTATGGTGATGCTTGTATATTTAGCACTTTTAGACTTTTTAGTAGTAATTACTGCACCTAAATGATTAAACATATTTTCTACCTTATTTAATTTATCCAAATTAGTCGGAATTATAAATTTAAACATATATTTTGTTGGAAACGTAGTCGTTTCCTCTAATTTTATTTTTAAATTTTTATAAAAATCTTCTTTTTCGTTCATTGTTTTAGCATTTATTTTATTTTGCAAATGTAATTAAATACATAAACTAATGAATAAAACTTTAATCTATTAACAAAGATTTATCATAAAATAAATAAAACAATTTATATTTGCAATAAATAAAAATTAAATGCAGAAAAAAATTGTCATTACTGGTGGTCCAGGCACAGGAAAATCGACTGTAATTGTTGAATTAGAAAAACAAAATTATACTTGTATGCATGAAATTTCACGAGAAGTGACTTTGATGGCAAAAAAAAGTGGCATTGAACAACTTTTTTTAAAAGATCCACTATTATTTAGCAAACTCCTTTTAGAAGGTAGAGTACAACAATTTAAAAAAGCAAACAGTACAGAAACTAGTTTGGTGTTTTTTGATAGAGGAATTGCCGATGTGTCCGCATACATGAATTATCTAGGTGTAAGTTATCCATCCATTTTTAAGGAAGAAAGTGAAAATAATAGGTATAACAACCCCATTTTTTTAATGCCTCCTTGGAAAGAAATTTACATAACCGATAATGAGCGTTATGAATCTTATGAACAATCACTTGCCATACATAATCATCTAGAATTAGCATACAAAAAATTAGGTTACGAAATTGTTGAAGTGCCTATCGGAAATGTAAAAGAAAGAGCAAAATTCATTTTAGAAAATATAAAATAATTAAAGAAAACACAAAAATAGAGCCTCTCGATATTCTTCAAAAATATTGGAAACATGACTCCTTTCGTCAACCACAAGAGGAAATTATAAAAACGGTACTTCAAAAAAAAAACGTTTTTGCTTTATTACCAACTGGTGGCGGAAAATCAGTTTGCTACCAAATACCAGGTTTACTATTAGATGGCGTTTGTATTGTTATTTCGCCATTAATAGCGTTAATGCAAGATCAAGTTAACAATCTAATTACTAAAGGAATAAAAGCGATTGCCATAACTTCCAAATTAACCGAAGATGAAATTATCGTCGCTTTTGATAACATGCAATTTGGCAATATTAAGTTTTTATATCTTTCGCCTGAAAAATTGCAATCCGAATTTATGCAGCAAAAAATAAAACAATTAAACGTAAATTTAATTGCTATTGATGAAGTACATTGTATTTCGGAATGGGGCCATGACTTTAGACCTAGTTATCTAAAAATAAGCATCTTAAAAGAATTAAAACCAAATGTAAATTTTATTGCATTAACAGCGACAGCAACCAAAAAAGTAACAAAAGATATTTTAATAAATTTAGATTTAGAAGATGTTAAATATTTTAAAAAGACTTTTTATAGAAAAAATTTAGCGTATCAATTATTTAAAACGAATGACATTTTAGATAAATTAAAACGAATTTTAACTAAAATAAACAAACCAAGTATCATCTATGTAAATTCACGCAAACAAACCAAAACCATTAGTAATTATTTAAATTTGAATAACTTTAAAAGTTCCTATTATAATGGTGGTTTATCTATTACCGAAAAAGAAGTTGCTTTTAACAATTGGTTAGTAGAAAAAACACCAATAATGGTTGCTACTAATGCGTTTGGCATGGGAATTGACAAAGACAATGTAGGTGTTGTTGTACATATAAATCTACCGAATAGCATAGAAAATTACATGCAGGAATCTGGTCGTGTTGGTAGAAATGGCGACAAGGCTTTTTCCGTTTTATTGTATAATGAAAATACTATTTTAGAGTATAAAAAAAGAGTAAATAAAAATATTATTGATAAAAAACAAGTTGCTAAAATATATAAACTAATAAATCAGCATTTATACATTTCTTTAGGCGAATTATTCGATAAAAAATACATTTTTAATCTACAAGAATTTTGTACTAAATACAGTTTGGACATTTTAAAAACTTACAATACTATAAAAGTATTAGAAAAAGAAGACATTCTTATTTTTGAAGAAAATTTTAACCGAAAAAGCAATTTACAGTTTTGTGCAACTAATACTATTATTATTAATTATGCAGAAAAAAATAGTAAACTAAAACCATTAATACACTTATTATTAAGAAGTTATGGTGGTGTTTTTGACAACAGAACAATGATAAACGAATATCATTTGGCAAAAAAATTACAACAAACCAAAAATGAAATCGTATCACAATTAAATTATTTAACCACAGATAAAATAATAAATTACCAAAGACAAGTTACACAAAGTAATTTGCAATTTTTAGTAATGAGAGAAGACGATAAAACCATAAACCGAATAGCAAAAAACATTAAAGCACGTAATATTCTGAAGAAAGAAAAAGCCACCACATTATTAAATTATGTAACCAATAACAATGTCTGTAGAAATGTACAATTATTAACTTATTTTGCAGAAAAGAATAGTACAGAATGTGGAATTTGTGATGTTTGTATTTCAAAAAAAAAATCAAAAAATGATTTAAAAAATATTGCCGATAATATTCATTTATTATTTCAACAAAAGAAAAAATTAAGCGCAAAGGAAATTGTACTTTCGCTTAACGATAAAGAAGAGTTTGTATTAAAAACATTACAAATTTTATTAGAAAAAAAGATTCTTACATTAAATGAAGAAAATAAATATGAGCAAAGATAAAAGAGATATTAGAATCGTATTTATGGGTACGCCAGAATTTGCGGTTACCATATTAAAAGGTATTTTAGAAAATAAATACAATGTTGTTGGCGTAATAACAGCACCTGACAAACCTGCAGGCAGAGGTCGAAAATTAAACCAAAGTGCCGTAAAAAAATATGCTGTAGAAAAAAACTTAACCTTATTGCAACCTACAAATCTTAAAAACAAAGATTTTCAAAAAGAATTAAAAAATCTAAATGCCAACTTACAAGTCGTAGTTGCATTTAGAATGCTACCAAAATCAGTTTGGAATATGCCAAAATATGGCACTTTTAATCTTCATGCTTCGCTTTTGCCAGAATACCGTGGCGCTGCACCAATAAATTGGGCAATTATTAACGGCGAAACAAAAACTGGTGTAACTACTTTTTTTATTGATGAAAAAATTGATACTGGCGAAATAATACTTCAAAAAGAAATCAAAATTGATCCAGAAGAAAATGCAGGAAATCTGCACGACAAATTAATGCATCTTGGTGCCGATTTAGTTTGTAAAACCATTAAAAAAATAGCATCAAAAAAAGTAAAAACCAAACCACAACCAGAAAGAGAAAATAAATCGGCATCTAAAATATATAAAGAGGATTGTAAGTTAAATTTCAATAATGATTTAGATAGTATATATAATAAGGTAAGAGGTCTTTCGCCATATCCTGTTTCATGGACAACTATTTATAATGATAAAAAAGAAATTGAAGCAAAAATTTATAAAGCAACAAAAGAAATTATTAAACACCAACATAAAGTGGGCAAAATCATTACTTCAAAAAAAGAATTAAAAATTGCTGTAAAAAATGGTTACCTTATTATTAAGGAATTAAAAATTGCTGGAAAACGAAAAATGGACATAGTTAGTTTTTTAAATGGTTTTACTTTTTATGAAGAGGCATTTGTGGATTGAGTTTAATTGTTTATTTGTTTAACCCGAAAACACATCAAAAAAGGCATGAAATTGGATGCAAAGTGTTATATTTATAGTGTTAACAAACAATCACTTTAAAACCACCCAATTTTGAGCATTAAAAATACAATATTTTACAGAAAGAACAAAGAAATTTCTATAGATTTTTCGGTATCAGAAATTAGTTAAGATGGTTCGTTAATACTTCTTGAAAAAATTGAAAGAGAACATAAATTGCTAAAAAGTTTAGTAAGCATTTACCAGATTTACGCAATCCACGACTTATCACTTATACACGAGAATACCAACTAAAACAGCGTTTTTTTTATGATGATCCTCAGTTATCAAGATGCTAATGATGTAACTCATTTACAACATGACTCTTTAATTTTGACTGAAAAACTTCTATTTGTTTAAAAATAAAAGTATTTCTTTTGTTAAGAGTAAAAACGCAAACATTTTGCGTAGTTTTGTTGTAGATTTAAGTAAATGTTGCTCGGCATAATTTATCGTTAACAAACACGTTTATAGCGAATTACAAATTAGTGCAGTATTTGATAATTATAATTAATCGTTATGTAAAATTACTGAAATTATATAGCAAAATTAGCGCTTATCTATTTTTGCTACTTAAAAAAGAACAAAATCATTTATAATTTACGAATTAAACCTACTCATAAGCAGGTAACTTAATATCATATTTTCTTTTAGTAGAATTATTCAGTTTATTTTCTCTTAACCATGGGTTTAATATTTTAAACTCTTTATAGTTCACACCATAACGTTTTGCAAAATTTGCTACGTTGGTAATTACGGTATCTACTTTTACGGTATAAGTCGGTTTTAAATTATATAAATCCGATTGTTCGAAAACAAAACCATATTTTTCTGGATAAGTCAAAATTTCCTTCGCAGCAACTATCCTAAAAACGTATCTAGAAGTTTCTTCACCTAGTAATAAATCATAATATGTAGTGACTTTTTGACTTGTTAGTCTTCTACTCATTCCTGCCTGTCCACCATTATATGCTGCAGCAGCTAGAGTCCAACTATCAAATCTTTTGTATGCTTTATTTAAGTAATTACAAGCAACTTTTGTTGCTTTTTCTATATGATACCTTTCATCTACATTGCCATTTATTTCTAAACCATATTCACGACCAGTACCTTTTAAAATTTGCCAAACACCTTTTGCACCTGCCGGAGAAGTAACATTCATTAAACCACTTTCAATTAATGCTAAGTATTTAAAGTCATCTGGCACACCATTTTCTGCTAAAATAGGTTCGATTATCGGAAAATATTTATTTGCTCTTTTAAGGTATAATAAAGTATTAGATTGCCAATACGTATTTACCAACAACTCTCTATCCATTCGTTCAAAAACATCTTGAATTTCTAAAGGAACTCTTTCATTTGCGAAACTTAAATAGTTAGGTATTTTTAACGCTTTAATTTCGTAATTCTCAGCAACATTTTTATCTGTAGTGATTTTAGTTTCTGAATTATTTATGCTGTTCGATTTTGTTGCTCTTATTAAAAAAGTACTAATAATAAGGATGCTTATTAAAATAAGGAATTTATTAATTTTTGTCATATTAATTTGTTTTTTAAAATTTACTGTTAAAGGTACTAAATTTTATGCCTTTTTTATCTCTTTCCGATAAAATTACATTTTTTATTTGCCAATCTATGGCTATATCTTTGTCAAAACAATCTATGGTCACTTCGCTTTCAGCATTATAATAATTGGTGCATTTGTAGTTAAAAACCGTATTGTTTTTTAAAGTTAAAAACCCATGTGCAAAACCTTTAGGGATAAATAATTGCTTTTTGTTTTTTGCCGATAATTTTATAGCAAAATGCTTGCCATAAGTTTTAGAATCTTTTCTTAAATCTACAGCAACATCTAAAACAGCACCTTTTGTTACTCTAACTAATTTATCTTGAGCATAAGGTGGATTTTGAAAATGTAAACCTCGAAGTACCTTTTTTTGTGATTTTGATTCATTATCTTGAACAAACTCTACATTTAAGACATTTAATTTTTCCTTATTATAAGATTCAAAAAAATAACCTCTATTATCTTCAAAAACCTTTGGTTTAATTACTACTAAATCTTTTATATATGTTTTTTCTATTTGCATAAATTATTTTGGCTCTTTTATTATGTGCTACAAACTTCTTCTAATATGGTACTGATTTTTTTTGCTTTGTTTAATATCATTGCATGCGTTCCGCCTTTTATATGTATGCAATTGGAAATACTTTTTATAGGAAAAACATGATCATTATCGCCATGAATATGAATAATATTATTAAATAAATTCTCTTGTTTCCAATGTAATACATTATAAATAGCCCAAGACAAATAAGTTTCATCACGTACTGCTAAATATTTTTCATATAATTCTACTCGCTTTTTTGCTTTTTCACCAAATGCGAATTTTGTAAAATTTTCAATATTCGAAATCGTTTTTATAGGTGTTAACTTATATGCTTTAGTTTTACGAATTACTTTTAATCTTTTAGGAAATTCACTTTCATGTTTTACACTTGAAATTAAAATTATTTTTTTAGGTTTGCAAAAATTACTCATTTCTTGCGCCACAATGCCACCAAAAGATACACCAACAAGAATAAAATCTTGATGTTTTATGTTTTTACACATACGCTCTGCATAATGTTTTAAAGGTTCCGTTTTTGACTCTGGCACTAACCATTCTAATAAATGAATTTCAAAATGTTTCGTTGACAATTTTAAATATTCAAAAATATTAGAACTGGCAGCTAAACCAGGTACAAAATAAATAGGAATTATTTTATTTTCCAAAATGCAAGTAAATTTGTTGCAAATTTAATGAATTGTTTAAATATACCTATTAAAACAATATGCTTTTCTGAAAAATTAAATTTGTGCTTTTCTATCTGCAATAATAAAAGAAGTATCATAACCAGCAAACTTCTTTAAATAAGATTCAATATTGCTTCCGTATGCGTCTTTAAAGTTGTTTGCACCGTTACTGCGCAAATATTTTTTCACATTTCCTGCACCTGCTAAATGAGATGCTGCTAAAATACCAGATTCCGTAATTAAAATACCATTAATTTTTCTACCAACTTTACGCTTAATATCTTTTCTAAGAATCCATTTATTTACGGAACATAATGCAAGAAAAGCATCTTCTTGTAGTGATGCGTCTTTTAAAAAACCTTGAGTATTGTAAATTTTAAATCTTTGTAATGTTGTTCTCCCAAACTGATACTTACCAAGATACCCTAAAGTATTTACACAATCATATTCACCTCTAGATTCTTTAAAAGCAAGTGCTTCTTTAAAACCAACAAATGATTTTCCTAAATTAGGTATGCTAATTTGTTGCGTCATTTCATCTTTAGATAAAACCATAGCAATAGCATCATTATCTGCCACATTATAGATAACTATTTTTTCTCTCGATAAACCAATAGTGAAATAACTTATAAAAAGTACAATAACAACTATGGTTAATTTTATTTTAGTTTTCATAACTTAAAATTAAATTTACTTTTAAATTTATAATAATAGTTTAGTTGTTAATCGGGCGCAAAAATACATAATATATTTAATTAAACAATAAAAATAATTAATTATTTTAATATTGTGAATATCAATTATTTACACTTATTTAAGTATTATTTTGTAATTTATTCATGAATATTAATTGCTTTTATTTTGAATAACATGTCAATAAATAAAATATTAGCCTGTTTTATTTCTTTTATTCTAAATCATTATTCAATTGGTTTTCATTTAACAGAATTATAATCTCTGGTATTGTTAATTTAAGATAGTTAACTCGCCATTTAACTTCAGCATTAGTAATATTAAGGATTTCTCTATCATGTGCTTTGCCTTTGAGTAGCATTTTGATTTTCTTCTAAGCCTAGCTAAATAATGCCTTATCCTCGCATTATATCCCTCTACGGTAAATGTTTCTGCTTTTGATTCCATATGTTTTTCATCGGGTATTAATTCTTTGTAACTTTTCCAGTAATCTAAACAAAAACCATTAACTTCTAAGTGTTAGATTCTCTATCATAACCTTCATATTTGTAATCTTTGAAATCTCTCATAACCATATTTTCTAAACATTTCTTCTTTTTTAAGAACATATAATGTTTTGATTTAAGTATTTATAAACATCATCTTTTAAATAATTAGTTAAACTATCATATTTTTGTTCGGATTTAGGTATCTCCTTGATATTAATTTTTGTTATTTGAGCATTTATGGAATTATTAAACACAAAGTAAAGAATAAGTATAAGTATAAGTATAAGTATAAGTATAAGTATAAGTATAATTACATAATTTAGATTTGTTTTTTTCATAATTTTTTGAATTCAAGAAAAAAATCACACTCGAAACATATAAACTTTTTCTAATTTATGATAGTGAATTACTTTGGGTTGATGATGAAATAAGATTTAAACGTCCAAAAGAAACAACTGAAGAAACAGATAAAATGTTTATTATTTTAGAGAAAGTTGCCCACAATTTAGAAATGATAGCGACAGGTTTATATAATCAGAAATTAACTATTGATTTTTTTAATATAGTAAACAAAAATAAAAACTTAATATCAAGCGAAGTTTTTGAAATAATGAAAAACAAATATAACGGAATAGAAAAGTAAAACGGAATATTCAATCAGAACGTAAAGTAAATGGCAAAATTCAAACTAAAAATTAGAATAACTAAAATTATTAGCTTTCTGTTAATTTTATTTGTTATACTTTTAGTTTGAATAGAGGATCTAGAAAACAATTTGGAGTGGATTTTTCTATTATCCTAGAAAAAGCGAAGAAAAACCCAAATAACAAAACTTTAAAAACGAAAGTAACTATCATAAAAGAACGTTTTTCGATGTTGTTTTCTGAGGCAGAACCTTTGAAAATTTAATTTTTAGGTGTTTATATTAATCTATTATTTTTAGCCTTTTGTACTGCTTCCATTTTATTATGTACATGTAGTTTTCGGTAAATATTTTCGATGTGTTTTCTAACTGTTCCTGAAGAAATAAATAAATTTTCAGAAATTTCATTATAATTTAAACCTTTAGATAATTGTATTAATACATCTGTTTCTCGTTTAGTTAGATTTATTTTTTCTTTATCGTCATTAATTTTGACTTGTAATGGATTTCTTAATAAGTTCAAAGCTTTTAATGCAATGCTTGGTGTCATTGCTGCGCCACCATTCATAACTTCTAAAATAGAGTTTTTTAAGTTTTCTGCATTAATTTCTTTTAATAAATAACCGTCTGCTCCTGCTTTTATGGCGTTAAAAATATTTTCATCATCATCATGAACCGTTAGCATGACTATTTTTATTTGAGGGTATTTGTTTTTAATAATTGCGGTTGCTTTTATACCATTCATTTCTGGCATCTGAATATCCATTAGTATCATATCAATATTATGATTACCTTCTAATTTACCAATTAATTCTGCACCATTAATGGCTTTGAATTTATAATTAAATTCTTCAAAAAAAGATAATTTTTCAATTACTGCTTTTGCTAAAAAATGATTATCTTCTGCTATAACTATTTTAAGTTTCATGCTTATATTTTATCTGTTTTACCAATTTTACAAGTAATCACTATGGTTGTTCCTTTTTCTGACGAATTTATTTCAAACTTTCCTTCAATTTCATCTATTCTGTCTTGCATATTTCTTAAACCGTTACCTAATTGCACTGTTTTTTTATCAAATCCTTTTCCGTTGTCTTTTAAGGTCAATATTGCGATATTATTTTCTTCTGTAAAGTTGATGTCTATTTTATCTGCTTCTGCATATTTTAAGGAATTATTTATCGCTTCTTGAATAACTCTAAAGATATTCATACCTTTTATGGAGGTAAAAACAATCTCTGAAATAATGGAGTTATTAAAATTAAAAGTGATGTTTTTATTTGCTATTTTTGCTTTTTCTATAAATGACAATATGCGACTATGTAAGTCTTCTAAATTAATTTCGTTTTTATTCATCGCCCAAATAGTATCTCTTAATTGACTGATAGTCTGATAAGTAAATTCACTTATGTAAACTAACTTTTCTTTAAATTCTGGACTTGCATTTTTGTTTGTGTACTGTAAATTATCAACCGAAGAAATAATAAAAGATAATTGAGCACCAATATTATCGTGTAGATCTCTTGAAATTCTTAATCTTTGTTCTTGTAATTTATTTTGAGTTTCTATCTTACGTAAAGCAACTTTTAATGTATTTTCTTTTATTAATTGTGTGTTTTTTAATTTTTGCTGATTATATATAAAAAAACCTAAGACCGATAATAACAAACCCAAACCTATAACGCCATAAATTTGATAATTTCGTTTTTGAATGAGTAATCCTTTTTCGGCAATATCAGCACGTTGTTCTAATATTTCACGTTCTTTTTCGGCTGTTTTATATTTAACTTTCATTTCGGAAATACCGTCAACAAAACGTTTGTCATAATTTGCAATACTTAAATTATAAATTGAATCTGCAACGGTATTTGCTTCTTTATAATCTTTCATAGCAACTAATAAATTTTTCTTTTCTACAAAAGCATAAATTTTAGTTGGTATATGATTCGATTTATTATATATTAAAACAGCATTATTTATTGCTTTTAATGCTTTTTTATATTGTTTATTAATTGTTAATATATGTGATTTTTTTATCAATGCAAAGGCTTCGCTATTTATATCGTTGCCTTTCTGAGAGAAATAAATAGCACTATCTATTAATTTTAATGCTTTACTCCTATTACCTAATTGATTATATGCTTCTGCCAATAAACTATAATTAGAGGTAACAAACCCATAACTTTTATTTTTTAAATTTATAATAATGGCTTTTCGTAAATTTATTTTAGAATTTTCAATTAGCGAATTATCTTTATTTAACATGCCTAATTCAATTTCTAAAGCGCCTAAGTTTGACAAGGCATTTGTTTTCATTTGTTCGGTAACATAATTGGAATTATTAACAACAAGGTTCATTAATTCTCGTGCCTCTTCTCTCCTATTTATATAATAATAGCAAACACCAACATTATATTTACCTGTAAAATAATTAGAGGAGTCTTGTTGTATTTCAAAAAAACGAGTTGCTTTTAGCAACTTTTTCATTGCAATACTGTATTTGCTTTTTTTAGTTAGAAATGTTCCTTTTAATAATTCTGTTTTATAATAATAAGTGGAATCTGTTTTTACTATTTCTAAATTATCTAACTTTTTTAAATATTTAGAAATAGAATCTATTTGAGAATTTTTAATAAATTTTCGACACTTTTCTGTGTGACTATCAAAAATCTCATTTTGAGAGTTATTATTTTGCGCATTACAATTTAGAATTACACTTAATAGGATTAAAACAAATACAATATAATTTTTCATCATCTAAAAATACATAAAAAAAGCAAAAGACCCGTTAATGCGCTAACATTAATATAAAGATCTTTTGCAAAACTAACAACTATTTTAAACTCACTTATTTTCAATTTAAACTATTACAAATAAAGTAATAAATGTGTTTTTTGACAATACGATGAATTGCGTATATTTAATCAGTGTTATTACTACAAAGAACTATTGATCGCTTAGCTTTAAGACGAAAGAAGCAAGATTAAATTGTAAGTAATTGATAATCTTTTTTTTAAGATGATTTAGAAACGTTCTTATTATTCATTTTTATAAAACAAGGTGTGATTTTTTAAATAACCTATTTTTATTTATTTTATAAGTTAATTTACTTCAAAAAAAAACCGTAACTTTAATAAGTCACGGTTTATCTGTTATTTTGAACTAAGAATTATCTCATCATTGCTTTACCAATTCTGGTATAAATACCTTTATCTAATTTTTCACGCATTGCTTTAAAAGCGATTATTGTTTCTTCAACATCTGTTAAAGTATGCGATGTTGTTGGTATTAATCTTAAAATCATCATTCCTTTTGGTATAACAGGATAAATAACAATAGAACAAAATACGCGATGATTTTCTCTTAAATCGTGTACCAAAGCCATTGCTTCAGGAACATCACCTTTTAAGAAAACTGGCGTTACGCAGGTATTTGTTTTGCCTATATCAAAACCGTTTTCTTTCAATCCGTTTTGTAAAGCATTTACGTTTTCCCAAAGTTTTTCTTTTAGTTCTGGCATAGTTCTAATCATATCCAAACGTTTTAAGGCACCTTTTACCATTGCCATTGGCAATGATTTCGCAAACATTTGAGAACGCATATTGTATTGTAAATATTGAATTACATCTTTATCGCCAGCAAAGAAAGCACCAAAACCTGCCATAGATTTTGCAAATGTTGCAAAATACACATCAATTCCGTCTTGGCAACCTTGCTCAAAACCTGCTCCTCTACCATTTTCTCCTAAAGTGCCAAAACCATGTGCATCATCAATTAAAACTCTAAAATTAAATTTTTTCTTTAAATCGATAATTTCTTTTACTTTTCCTTGCTCGCCTCGCATACCAAAAACGCCTTCAGAAATCACTAAAATACCACCACCAGTTTCATTGGCAATTTTTGTAGCACGTTTTAAGTTTAGTTCTAAACTTTCTATGTCATTATGTTTATAGGTAAAACGCTTACCATGATGCAATCTAACGCCATCAATAATACACGCATGAGAATCCATATCATAAACAATTACATCGTTTTTAGAAACCAAAGCATCTATTGCGGAAACCATACCTTGATAACCAAAATTCACTAAATATGCAGCTTCTTTATCTACAAATTCAGCACATTCGCGTTCTAATTGTTCGTGAAATTCGGTATGACCAGACATCATTCTTGCGCCCATTGGGAAAGCCATTCCGTGTTCTTTTGCTGCTTCTCCATCAACTTTTATAACTTCTGGGTGATTAGCTAGTCCTAAATAATCGTTTATAGACCAGGTAATTACTTCTTTACCGTTAAATTTCATACGGTTAGAAATTGGCCCTTCTAATTTAGGGAATACATAATAACCTTCTGCTTTAGATGCCCATTTACCTAATGGTCCTTTATCATTTTTAAATCTATCGAATAAATCTTTCATTGTTAGTTGTTTGTTGACTTTTAAAAAGTCAAATATTGTTTTTATTTTTTAATAGCAAATGCAAAAATACTATTAAAATTAAATCTCTGAAATTAATTTTGTATTAAATTACAAC
>CAYQTF010000043.1:2026-17948 GCA_964420345.1 uncultured Flavobacteriaceae bacterium | reverse complement strand
AATTTAAGAAAACCGATTATATGATTAAACTAATAGAATTAAGTCTTAACAATACTACTGCAAGAAAAAAATATTTAGATAATATTAATAACAACGCTATATTAAACTAAAGCCTTTTATTTTAAAATTTATTTTAGTTGTTTTATTACAAAGTTTGATTTTTTGTAAAGTCAAAAGAAGTGCTATAGAATTAAATAATATTCAATATTCACATATTATAAATAAAAATACCGATATAATTAATACGACAGGTACTTATTTTATTAAAGACACCATTTTTGTTGTAGATGAAACTTTAAAAGTAAATAATGTTAAGTTTGTGAAAAAAGTTGAAACCTCTTTAATCAGGTTTAACAAAAATAAAACTGTTCAATTTTCAAACAAAACAACAACCGAAATCACAAATGAAAATATAACAGATTTTTTAAATTCAAACGCTTCACATTACTATTATTTGAAAGAAAAAACATTAATTATAGAGAGGTACGAAGGCAAATATTATAAATCTCCTTGGTATGTTTGGGCAGGACCACCTAGTGGCACATATAAAGTTAGGGGCGTATTTGAAATTAATGGAGATACTCTTATTCTCAAAGGAACAAAAAGAAAGCATATTCTAAATAAAAGATTAAAGAATAATCATAAAAAAATTAAATTAAATTTCAGAAATTTAAATGAAAATTAATTGCACTGGTAAATTATAATTAAACTCAAATGTTGCGGAATACAAAAAAGCGAAAAGAAACAACCAATCATATTGCTATTCCCTTTTCCCTCTTCGCTAACTCCTCAATACTATTTTACTTCACATCATAAATAACACAAGGTATAATCATTTCTTCTAGAGAAATCCCACCATGTTGATAGGTGTTTTTAAAATACTTTACATAATGATTAAAATTATTCGGATACGCAAAAAACAAATCTTCTTTTGCAAAAATAAACTGACTTGTCATAGTGCTAGATGGCAAACCAACACTGGCAGGATTTTGAATAGCAAGTACATCTTTTTCTTGATAACTTAAACTTCTACCTGTTTTATATCTTAAATTGGTAGTAATATTTTTCTTACCAATCACTTTAGTTGGTTTTGTTGTATTAATAGTTCCATGATCTGTAGTTAGAATTAATTTTAATCCCATTTTTTGAGCTTTTTGAATTATTTCTAATAACGGGGAATTATTAAACCAACTTAATGTAAGTGAACGATATGCTTTATCATCGCTTGCTAATTCTTTAATCATTTCCATTTCGGTACGCGAATGCGAAAGCATATCTACAAAATTATAGACAACTACGGTTAAATCGTTTTCAATTATACCATTAAAGTTGGCTGCTAAATCACGACCCTTTTGTAACGTAGTTATTTTATAATATTCATGTCTAATATCTAAACGCAAACGCTTTAATTGTGCTTCTAAAAATTCATTTTCATATAAATTTTTTCCACCTTCATCTTCATCATTTTTCCAATAATTAGGATGTTGTTTTTCCATATCTGCAGGAGTTAAGCCTGAGAAAATAGCATTTCTTGCATACTGTGTTGCTGTTGGTAAAATACTATAAAAGGTAACTTCTTCTTTCTTTTTATAATACTGATTAATTATAGGTTCTAAGATACGTAATTGGTCATAACGCAAATTATCAATCACAATTAATAATGTTTTTTCGGTGATTTCTGGAGCAATCACTTTTCTAAATAACTGATGTGATAATAATGGTTTATCTTCATTTCCGTTAGAGAACCAATCTTCATAATTATTTTTTATAAATTTAAAAAACTGTGTATTTGCTTCTGATTTTTGTGATTCTAATATTTCTAGCATTCCAGAATCTTCTATAGCTTCTAGTTCTATTTCCCAATAAACTAATTTTTTGTAGAGTTCAATCCATTCTTCATAAGTATTTATCATGGCTAAATCCATGGCAATTTTTCGGAACTCTTGTTGGTAATTAGAGGTTGTTTTTTTAGAAATTAACTGCGAATGGTCTAAATTCTTTTTTAAACTTAATAATATCTGATTAGGATTTACAGGTTTAATTAAATAGTCCGCAATTTTAGAACCTATTGCTTCTTCCATAATATATTCTTCCTCACTTTTAGTAATCATTACTACTGGCAAGTTTGGTCTAATAGTTTTGATTATTGCAAGAGTTTCAATACCAGTAAGACCTGGCATATTTTCATCTAAAAAAACAATATCAATTTGTTTTTTGTTTTTAACTTCTTCAATAGCATCTGCACCATTAGTAAATGTAGAAACCTTATACCCTTTTTTTTCTAAAAAGATAATATGTGGTTTTAATAAATCTATTTCGTCATCAACCCAAAGAATGTTTATCATGTAATTTTAGTGCCTAGAGTACTTATAGTTATAAGTGCCTATAGTTTTTAGTGATTAATAAAATATATGGTTTAGTAAAATACAAATTATAACTTTAGGCACTTTAAGTACTTTAAATACTTTAGGCACTTTTTCATACATTTGCATCATGAATAAACTCAAAATAGTTAACGACCCAATCTACGGTTTTATTACAATACCAAGTGAATTAATTTTTGATATCATAGAACATCGTTATTTTCAGCGACTTCGCAGAGTATCGCAAATGGGTTTGTCACATTTAGTTTATCCTGGCGCACAGCATACTAGATTTCAACATGCAATTGGTTGTATATTTTTAATGCAAAAAGCAATAACGGTACTTAGATTTAAAGGGATTAAAATTACAAAAGACGAAGAAGAAGCAGTTACAATTGCCATTTTATTACATGATATTGGTCATGGTGCATTTTCGCACGCATTAGAACATAGCATTGTTAATGAAATTTCTCATGAAGAAATTTCCTTAAAATTTATGGAGGTTTTAAATGAAGAATTTAATGGAAAATTAACACTTGCAATTAAAATTTTTAAAGGCGAATACAAAAAGAAGTTTTTAAATCAATTAATTTCAAGTCAGTTAGATATAGATAGATTAGATTATTTAAAACGAGATAGTTTTTACACAGGTGTTGCGGAAGGAAATGTAAATTCCGAACGTTTAATAACCATGTTAAATGTAGTAAATGACGCTTTGGTTATTGAAGAAAAAGGGATTTATTCTGTAGAAAAATTTATCTTAGCAAGACGCTTAATGTATTGGCAAGTATATTTACATAAAACAGGTTTAGTTGCTGAAAATATGTTAGTTAAAATATTAAAACGAGCAAAAGAATTAATTTCTAAAGGCGAAAAAGTACCAGCAAGTATTGCCCTTAGTTTTTTTCTAAAAAATAAAATTACTATTAAAAATTTCGATTTAGAAACTTTAGAATTATTTTCAGAATTAGACGATTTTGATGTCATGGCAGCGATAAAAACATGGCAAAAACATGATGATTTTATATTGTCTTATTTATCAAAAGGAATTATTCAAAGAAAATTACCAAAAATTATTTTAAAAAATACCGAATTATCAAATACCGAAAAAGATAAAATTAAAGAAAATGTATTAGAGAAGTTTAACATTTCTAAAGAAGAATTACCTTATCTTATTATGGAAGGCAAAGTGTCTAACCACGCATACTCAGTAGAAAAACCAATTAATATCATTCAGAAAAATGGTGAGTTATCCGATTTAGTTTCCGTTACCGATAATCTTAATTTACAAGCATTAACAAAACCAGTGGTTAAATATTTTATTGCTTTTCCTAAGTAATTGTCAAACCTTTGATTCTACATAATTTCTATGGAATTTTCCACCACGTTTACATTAAGGCATTAATTCTGTTTTTTGTTTATTTGTGTAATCGTGTAATCGTTAGTACTATTTATAAACGATTACACGAATAAACAATTAAACCATTTTGTTATTTTAGAATTCAATTATTTCTTATTTTCAAATATAATCGTGGTAGAACCAAATCTTTTAATCATTCAATCTTTCAATTATTTTAAATTCCTTACTTTTGCAGACAATGAAATTTAAAGCAAGTCAAATAGCAGAAATTTTAGAAGGAGTTATTGTAGGAGATCAAAATGCAGAAGTAAATAAACTCGCTAAAATAGAAGAAGGAGAAAAAGGTTCGTTAACTTTTTTGTCTAATCCAAAATACACCAAATACATATATACAACAAATGCTTCCATAGTAATTGTTAATAAAGACTTTGTTGCAGAAAATGAAATTAAGTCAACCTTAATTAGAGTAGAAAATGCAGGTTTGGCATTTTCAAAATTATTAGAATTTTATAATCAAGCAAAATTACATAAAGTTGGCATTGAGCAACCAAGTTTTATAAGCGAATCGGTAACTTTAGGCAATGACGTTTATATTGGTGCTTTTGCTTATATAGGTAATAATGTTACATTAGGTAATAATGTAAAAATTTATCCGAATACCTATGTTGGTGATAATGTTACTATTGCAGACAATTCCACTTTATTTGCTGGTGTAAAAATATATTCAGAAACCGTAATTGGTCAAAACTGTAATGTAAATTCAGGTTCGGTTATTGGTTGTGACGGTTTCGGTTTTGTACCAGATAAAAATGGAGTGTATAAAGCAATACCTCAAATTGGTAATGTAGTTATTGAAGATAATGTAGATATTGGTGCAAATACAACTATTGATAGAGCGACATTAGGTTCAACCATTATTAAAAAAGGAGTGAAATTAGATAATTTATTACAAATTGCTCATAATGTAGTGATTGATATAAACACGGTGATTGCGGCACAAACAGGAATTGCAGGATCTTCTAAAATAGGAAAAAACTGTATGATTGGTGGTCAAGTTGCCGTAAATGGACATATAAAAATTGGTGATAATTGTCGTGTTCAAGCATTATCTGGAGTTGTAGGGAATTTGAAAGAAAATTCTGTAGTTCAAGGAAGTAGAGCATTTAATTATAGCGATTATAGCAGATCTTATATTCATTTTAAAAATTTGGGAAAATTAAATGCTAGAGTTAACGAATTAGAGAAATTATTAAAAAATAAAAACGACTAACGTTTACTATGGAAATTAAAAAACAAAAAACTATAAAAAAAGAAATCTCTTTAGAAGGAGTTGGTTTGCATACTGGTAAAAAAGTTAAAATGACTTTAAAACCTGGCGAAGAAAATAGTGGTTTTGTATTTGTAAGAACAGATTTAGAAGGCTCACCTATTATCGAAGCAAAAGCATGTTACGTTTCTGCAACCGAAAGAGGCACAAACTTAGAAAAAAAAGGCGTTGTTATAAATACATCAGAACATGTATTAGCAGCAGCAGTTGGTCTAGATTTAGATAATTTAATTATAGAATTAAATGCGCCAGAACCACCAATTATGGACGGTTCTTCTAAATTCTTTGTGGAAGCTTTAGAAAAAGCAGGAATAAAAGAACAAGAAGCAGAAATTCATGAATATGTAATTACCGAAAATATTTCGTTTAAAGACGAAGAAACTGGTAGTGAAATTATGATTATGCCATCCGATAATTATACCATTACAACCATGGTAGATTTCGGGACTAATATTTTAGGAACACAAAATGCTACTTTAAATGATGTGTCAGAATTTAAAGAAAATTTCTCAAGTGCAAGAACTTTTAGTTTTTTACACGAAATAGAAATGCTTTTAGATAATAATCTAATAAAAGGAGGCGATTTAAATAATGCTATTGTATATGTAGATAAAGAAATTTCGTCTGCAACAATGAATAAACTTCAAAAAGCATTTAAGAAAGATAATATTACTATTAAACCAAACGGAATTTTAGATAACCTTTCATTACACTGGCCAAATGAAGCAGCACGACATAAATTATTAGATGTTATGGGCGATTTAGCTTTAATTGGTTGTAGAATTAAAGGAAAAGTAATTGCCACAAAACCTGGCCATAAAGTAAATACAAATTTTGCAAAGAAATTAGCAAAACGTATTCAACAAGAAAAACGTAATTATGTACCAAAATTCGATTTGAATCAACCACCATTAATGGATATTGAAAAAATCATGAGCATTTTGCCTCATAGACCACCATTTTTGTTAATTGATAGAATTCTTGAATTATCGGACACACATGTTGTTGGAATGAAAAATGTTACGATGAACGAACCGTTTTTTGTAGGGCATTTTCCAGGCGCACCAGTAATGCCAGGAGTTTTACAAATTGAAGCAATGGCACAATGTGGTGGAATATTAGTATTAAGTACTGTTCCTGATCCAGAAAATTACCTAACATTCTTCATGAAAATTGATAATGTAAAATTCAAACAAAAAGTATTGCCAGGCGACACCTTAATATTTAAAGCAGATTTAATATCGCCAATCCGAAGAGGAATTTGCCACATGCAAGCTTACGGTTATGCTAATAATAAATTAGTAGTAGAAGCACAATTAATGGCAAAAATAGCGAAAAAGGAGTGATTAGTATTCAGTTAGTTAAATTTAAAAAAGTAAGTAATTTAAATATTTAAGTTAGAATTATATATTGGTTTTATGTTTTATGTAAATCATAAATCTAAAATTATAAATCACAAATAAAAATGAACCAACCATTAGCATATATACATCCAGGAGCAAAAATAGAACAAAATGTTGTTGTAGAACCTTTTACAACAATTCATAATAATGTAGAAATTGGCGCAGGAACTTGGATAGGTTCTAACGTAACCATAATGGAAGGCGCACGAATTGGTAAAAATTGTAGAATTTTTCCTGGAGCAGTAATTTCCGCAATACCACAAGATTTAAAATTTGAAGGAGAAGATTCTTTGGTCGTTATTGGAGATAATGTAACTATTAGAGAATGTGTAACGGTAAATAGAGGCACAAAAGCACATGGCAAAACTGAAATTGGCGACAATTGTTTAATCATGGCAACAGTACATATTGCGCACGATTGTATTATTGGTAATAATGCAATTTTAGTAAACGGAGTTTTACTTGCAGGTCACGTAACTATCGGAGAATATGCAATCATCGGCGGTTTAGCTGGTATTCATCAGTTTATTCATATTGGACAACACGCAATGGTTTCAGGCGGTTCTTTGGTACGTAAAGATGTCCCTCCATTTTCAAAGGCAGCAAAAGAACCTTTATCTTATGTTGGTATTAATTCTATTGGTTTAAGACGAAGAGGTTTTGAATCAAAAAAAATTCATGAAATTCAGAATATTTTTAGAGTTTTATATCAAAAAAAGAACAATACATCTCAAGCGGTTGGTATTATTGAAGCTGAATTTGAAGCAACAACCGAAAGAGATACCATATTGCAATTTATTCGCAATTCACAAAGAGGAATTATGAAAGGTTATACTAGTGGTAATTAAATTAAAGAATTGAAAGATTGAAAAATTGAATAATTGAAAATTAATAATTCAATATTTAAAAAAATAAACAACAAACAAATAAACATTTTTAAATGGCATCAACATCAGATATAAGAAGAGGTCTTTGTATTAATTTTAATCATGACACCTATAAAATAATTGAATTTCAACATGTAAAACCAGGTAAAGGTCCAGCATTTGTAAGAACAAAATTAAAAAGTTTAACTACAGGTAAAGTAGTAGATAATACTTTTTCTGCGGGTCATAAAATTGATGAAGTAAGAGTAGAAACACGTAAATACCAATTTCTATATCCCGAAGGTGATATCTATCATTTTATGAATACAGACGATTATACTCAAATTCAATTACCAAAAGAAACCATAGATTCTGTTGAATTATTAAAAATGGAAGAAATAGTTACCGTAATAATTAGATCGGAAGATGAAGTACCTTTATCGGTTGATTTACCAGCAAGTGTTGTTTTAAAAGTAACACAAACCGAACCAGGCATTAAAGGTAATACTGCAACAAACGCAACAAAACCAGCAACTGTAGAAACAGGTGCAAGAGTAAATGTACCTTTATTTATTAACGAAGGCGATTTAATTAAAGTAGAAACCGAAAAAGGAACTTATAGAGAACGTGTAAAAGCTTAGTTATGAGAAATTTTATTTATTTATTTTTAATCATTAACTTAATATCCTGTAAAGATTTTGTTGAATCTATTGTAGATAGTAATAAAGTTGTAAAGGAAAATGAAAAAGTCTATAGTAAAAACTTTAAAGTAGTTAAGGTAGATAGTTTATTTCAAATATCAATACCAAAATACATGAAAGAACTCAAAACCTTAAATCCAGATGCGACACTCCAATATGCAAATATTTATAAAGAAGTTTATACTGTTGTTATTGTGGAAAATAAATATGAGTTTTTAAATTTCATTAAAGAATATGAAGAATTTAATGATAAAATATCTTTAATAGACAATTATTATGAATCACAATTAAAATCTACTAAAGAAGTAATGAACGTACAAACAGTTAAAAAAACAAATATTAACACTATTGATGAATTAAATGCTAGACAATTTGTTATTAAAGGGAAAATTGATAACATTAATATTGCATATCAATTTACTTTTGTGGAATCGGAAAATGATATTTATCAAATTATTAATTGGACATTAAAAGATCGATATAGTAGATTTGAACAAACGTTTAAGTATATAAATAGTTCTTTTTTTAGATCTAATCAAATAAAGTGAATAAATGAAATTCCCAAAAACCTACACATTAAAAGAAATTGCTAAAATAACCAATACTGAATTTATTGGCGATGAAAATTTTCCTGTAAAAGGAATTAATGAAATTCATGTAGTAGAAAATGGCGATGTTGTTTTTGTAGATCACCCAAAATATTACGATAAGGCTTTACAATCTGCAGCAACAGTTGTACTAATTAATAAAAAAGTAGTTTGCCCAAAAGGAAAAGCATTATTAATTTCTGATGATCCTTTTCGTGATTTTAATAAACTCTCAACTTATTTTAAACCTTTTCAACCAGCAAATAGTAATATTTCTGATTCTGCAATAATTGGAAAAAGTACAGTAATACAACCCAATGTTTTTGTAGGAAATAATGTAGTTATAGGTGATAATTGTATTATTCACCCAAATGTAATTATTTATGATAATTGTGTAATTGGTAATAATGTTACTATTCATGCAGGAACAATTTTAGGAGCAGACGCATTTTATTATAAAAATAGAGAAACAGGTTTCGATAAATTAATTTCATGTGGTCGAGTTGTTATAGAAGATAATGTAGATATTGGTGCTGCTTGTACTATTGATAAAGGTGTAACAGGCGATACAACTATTGGCGAAGGTTCAAAATTAGATAATCAGATACAAGTTGGACACGATACTATAATTGGTAAAAAATGCTTAATTGCAAGTCAAACAGGTATTGCAGGTTGCTGTATTATTGAAGATGAAGTAACTATTTGGGGACAAGTTGGTACAAATAGCGGCATAACAATCGGAGCAAAATCCGTAATTCATGGACAAACAGGAGTTACCAAATCGGTTGAAGGCGGAAAATCTTATTTTGGTACACCAATAACAGAATTTAGACAGAAATTAAAAGAACTAGCAACATTAAGAAGATTGTCAAAATAAAAAAAAAATTCAAAATTTAATCCCAAAAATTCGGCGCAAAATTTAAAATTAGACTAATTTTGTAAACAATTCAACAAATTTGGATTTGATGCGAATCATAAATCCAAAATCATAAATCATAATTCAAAATAATGAGTGTATTAGTAAATAAAGATTCAAAGATTATAGTACAAGGTTTTACTGGTGGAGAAGGAACTTTTCACTCAGAGCAAATGATTGCTTATGGCACCAACATTGTTGGTGGAGTAACACCTAAAAAAGGAGGACAAACACATTTAGATAGACCAGTTTTTAATACGGTTGCAGATGCTGTTAAAGAAGCAAAAGCAGATACATCTATTATTTTTGTACCGCCAGCATTTGCTGCAGATGCAATAATGGAAGCTGCTGAAGCAGGAATTAAAGTAATTATTTGTATTACCGAAGGAATTCCTACTGCCGATATGGTAAAAGTAAAAGCATATTTAGCAGGTAAAGATTGTAGATTAGTTGGTCCAAATTGTCCTGGAGTTATTACGCCAGGTGAAGCAAAAGTTGGTATAATGCCAGGTTTTGTTTTCAAAAAAGGAACTATTGGTATTATTTCAAAATCAGGTACATTAACTTACGAAGCTGCAGATCAAGTTGTAAAACAAGGTTTTGGAATCACGACAGCAATTGGTATTGGTGGAGATCCAATTATTGGTACAACTACAAAAGATGCTGTTGAATTATTAATGAATGATCCAGAAACAGAAGCAATTGTAATGATTGGCGAAATTGGTGGTAATTATGAAGCAGATGCTGCAAAATGGATTAAAGCTGACGGAAATCGTAAACCAGTTATAGGCTTTATTGCAGGTCAAACTGCTCCAAAAGGAAGAACAATGGGTCACGCAGGTGCAATTGTTGGTGGTGAAGATGATACGGCAGAAGCAAAAATGAGAATTTTAAGAGAAAACGGAATTCATGTAGTGGAATCTCCAGCAGAAATAGGTAAAAAGGTTGCTGAGGTTTTAAGGAAGTAGTCAATTGGTTGCTTTCATAAGTAAGTTCAAAAGGAAAAGTTTTAAAAAACATATTAAGTTTAAACTCTCAAGAATTACTTTTCTAAAATACATTTACAACTAAATAAACATCTGTATAATAATTAAATAGATTGTTTTTTTTAAAATAAAAGGTATTAAACCTCAAGGCAAGCCCTGAACCCAATAATAAGAATCGACCCAAGGGTCGAGGTATTAAAACAACATCCCGCTGAAAAAGCGGGGTTTTAATATTTTGATTTTTGTCTAAATAAAAATAAAGGTTCCATGTTGTTTATAGTGGGTATTATTTTAAATTCCAAAAATCAAGTTCCAAATCCTAAATAAAAAACAAAAATCAATTTTTCAAAAATCAAACATTAAATTTGTTTATTATTACTAATTTTTAGTATAATATAAGGTTTTGTTTGTATTTAGATGTTGGGGTTTATTTGGAATTTGGAACTTAAATTTTGGTTTTTTTTACATTTCATCAATATTAAAAACATAATGCTAACCACTATAAACGACATAGAGCCAAAATAAATCTCCGATTTTTCATTACAAATTATTATTTATAGAGAATATTTATAAACATTATCTCTTTTACTAATATTAATTTCCAACCTCACTAATAAATTTTATTCGCATAACACGTAATTCATCAATATCAAAATCGCCATCAAATTCTTCTAAAGCAGCATCAATACTGTCGGTTTCTGCTTCCATAAAGTATTCAAAAATATCCTCTTGATCATCTTCATCTACCATTTCGTTAATACAATAACTAATATTTAATTTGGTACCTGAATAAACAATAATATCCATTTCATCTAATAATTCTGAAAAAGTCAAACCTTTTGATTTGGCAATATCATCTAAAGGTATTTTCTTATCTGTATTTTGTATGATTGCTAATTTTATTCTAGAATTAGAACCTGTACTTTTTACAATAATATCATCTGGTCTTAAAATGTTATTTTCTTCTACGTATTTTTCAATTAAAGCAATAAAATCATTTCCATATTTTTTTGCTTTTCCTTCACCAACACCATGAATATTAGATAATTCACTTATAGTTATTGGGTATTTTAACGTCATATCTTCTAATGACGGATCTTGAAAAATAACAAATGGTGGCACACCTTTTTGCTTACCAACTTTCTTACGCAAATCTTTAAGCATTTTCATTAATTGCTCATCTGTAGAATTGCCTGAACCTTTTGAATTTACAATAATATCATCAATCTCATTCATACTATAAATGTGATCTTCGGTCATCATAAAAGAAACAGGGTTTTCAATATAATCTAAACCTTCTTGTTTTATTTTTAAAACGCCGTATTGCTCAATTTCTTTGCCTAGCATTGGTGTTACTAAAACCTGACGTATTAATGCCATCCAATAAGGAGCATCTTTATTTGCACCAATACCAAAAAATGGTTGCACATCTGTTCTTCTTGATTTTAATAAAGCATTAGATTTACCAATTAACGCATTAATAACTTCTTTAGATTTATATTCTTGATTTGTATCTCTAACAACTTCTAATAATTTTTTGACGTTATCTTTTGCTTCAATTTTAGTTTTAGGATTTCTTGTATTGTCATCCATATCAGCACCCAAACCATTTATTTCATCAAACTCTTCTCCAAAATAATGCAACAAAAATTTTCTTCTATTCATAGAGGTTTCCGCGTAAGCAACAACTTCTTGTAGTAATGCTGTACCAATTTCTCTTTCAGAAACTGGTTTACCTGCCAAAAATTTCTCTAATTTTTCAATATCTTTATACGCATAATATGCTAAACAATAACCTTCGCCTCCATCACGACCGCCACGACCAGTTTCTTGGTAATAACTTTCTAAACTTTTAGGAATATCATGATGTATTACAAATCTGACATCAGGTTTGTCTATTCCCATACCAAAAGCAATAGTTGCAACGATAACATCTACATCTTCCATTAAAAACATATCTTGATGCCTTGCTCTTGTTTTACTATCTAAACCTGCATGATAAGGTAAGGCATTAATTCCGTTTACTTGTAAAACTTGTGCTACTTCTTCTACTTTTTTTCTACTTAAACAATAAATAATACCTGATTTTTTATGGTATTGTCTAACAAAACGTATAATATCTTTATTAACATCTTTTGTTTTTGGTCTAACATCATAAAATAAATTTGGTCTGTTAAACGATGCTTTAAATCTTGTAGCGTCAGGCATTCTTAAATTTTTAAGAATATCTAATTCCACTTTAGGTGTTGCTGTTGCTGTTAAACCAATAATTGGTACTTCAGCGATTTGTTCAATAATATTACGTAAATTTCTGTATTCTGGCCTAAAATCATGTCCCCATTCCGAAATACAATGCGCTTCATCTATTGCTAAAAAGGATATTGTTTGTCTTTTTAAAAATTCAATATATTCTTCTTTAATAAGCGATTCTGGCGCAACATATAACAATTTAGTAATGCCACTTTCAATATCGCTTTTCACTTTAGCAATATCTCCTTTATTTAAAGAAGAATTTAATACGTGTGCAATTCCTTTTTCGGTGGACAAACCTCTTAAAGAATCTACCTGATTTTTCATTAAAGCAATTAATGGCGACACAACTATTGCCATTCCTTCTTGCATTAATGCTGGCAATTGGTAACATAATGATTTTCCGCCACCAGTTGGCATTATAACAAAAGTATCTTTGCCTGCCAAAAGACTTTTTATAACAGGTTCTTGTAATCCTTTAAAAGTATTAAAGCCGAAAAACTTTTTTAGTTCTTTGTGTAAGTCGATTTTTACGCTATTCATTTTATTAATTATCTATTTTTAAATACATTTGCAACAAATCATATTAAATGCATTTTAAAAAATTGTATTTTTGGTTGGTTTAAATATACTACTTTTATTTGACTTTAATATTTATATCTTGAAAACACCTAAAGACATTTTAAAAATTGCCAAGCAAACTATTTTAGAAGAAAGCAAAGCGATAGCGAATTTAATCAATTTTTTGGATTCTGATTTTGAAAACGCAGTTAATTTTATATTAAATTCTAAAGGCCGAGTTATTGTAACAGGAATAGGGAAATCTGCCAATATTGCCACAAAAATAGTTGCAACTTTTAATTCCACTGGTACACCTGCTATTTTTATGCATGCCGCTGACGCAATTCATGGTGATTTAGGAAATATTTTAAAGGATGATGTTGTTATTTGTATTTCAAAAAGTGGTAATACGCCAGAAATCAAAGTTTTAGTACCACTAATTAAAAACAGTAGTAATAAAATTATTGCGATTACAGGTAATAAAGATTCGTTTTTAGGCACTCAAGCGGACTTTGTTTTAAACACTTATGTGGAAAAAGAAGCCTGCCCAAACAATCTTGCTCCAACAAGTAGCACAACTGCACAACTCGTTATGGGCGATGCCTTGGCTGTTGCTTTATTAGAAATGAAAGACTTTAATTCTAATGATTTTGCCAAATATCATCCTGGTGGCGCTTTAGGAAAAAAATTATATCTTAGAGTCCGTAATTTATTAGAAAATAACGAAATACCAAAAGTAAATCAAAACGATTCCATTAAAGAGGTAATCATCAATATCTCCGAAAAACGTTTAGGAGCAACTGTGGTACTTAATCAAACAGACATCATCGGGATAATTACAGATGGCGATATAAGAAGAATGTTAAAAAACAATGATGATTTTACCGTATTAAAAGCGAAAGATATTATGAGTTCTAATCCAAAAACAATTGATATTGATGCTATGGCAGTAGATGCATTAGCAACAATGGAAGAAAATAATATTTCGCAAATTGTAGTTACCGAAAACGATAACTATGCAGGAATTGTTCATATTCATGAATTATTAAAAGAAGGAATCTTGTGATTTAGGATTTTTTTGAATTAAAATTTTTGATTTACGAATTACGATTCATAAAGAAATAAGAAAAGTGAAAAGATATTTTAAACTTATAGACTTTAAACTGTTTAAATTTATTAAACAATGCGTTTTGCTTTAATAAAAATTAATACTAATTAGTGAAATTCGTGGCTAAAAACATACAAATATGATAAACAAACCAATTAACATTAAAAAATGGATTAATGAAAATCGTCATTTATTAAAACCACCTGTTGCAAACAAAGTTGTCTGGAAAGATGGCGATTATATTGTTATGGTTGTTGGTGGACCAAATAACCGAAAAGATTACCATTATAATGAAACGCCTGAATATTTTCATCAAATTGAAGGCGATATGCTATTAAAAATCATTGATAATGGTAAACCAATAGACATACATATAAAAGAAGGTGAAATTTTTATTTTACCCGCAAAAATACCACATTCGCCACAGCGTTTTAAAGACACTATTGGTTTGGTAATTGAATATCCTAGAGATGAAAATATGTTAGATGCATTGGAATGGTATTGCGAAAAATGCGCAAACCCACTTTATAGAGAAACTTTTGAATTAAAAGACATAGAAACCGATATGCCAGCAATTTTTGATGCGTATTATTCAGATAAAAATAAATGTACCTGCGATAATTGTGGTCATTCTATGGAGAAATCTGTTCTTTGAAGTTGAAGTTGAAATTGAATATCGAACTATTTTGAACATTTAAAATCAAAAATTCAACATCTAAAATTTAAAATTATGCGTAAACTAAGAATAAACGGTCATTCACATTTACTACCATATCCTGAGCAAATTCCGAAATTTATGCGTGATAAGGAAATATTTTGGGTTGGCGATGATAGAAAATACATGTTACAAAAAGGTTGGAAAAGACCTGTAACCGATTCCAGTTTTTTTCTAAATGAAAAATTAGAATGGATGGAACATAACAAAATAGACCATGCAGTTGTTTTAAATCTTTCACAACTCTACGGAAACGGCTTGCATTACAATATAATGAAAGATGTATTGCGTTTTCAAAACGATTTTAATGCACAAGTACAGCATGAAAATCCTACAAAATTTACTTGCGGATTTGTTGTACAACCTGCATTTATAAATGGTGCATTATGGGAAATCGAACGTTGCGTTGAAGAATTAGGCATGAAAGTTTTATGCTTACCAACTCATTTTAAAGATACCACAGGACAATGGAAAGTTATTTTTGATGAAATAAATGACCCTATTTTCGAATTAGCAAATAAATATAATTTAGCCATTGAAATTCACCCATATGATGGTGATAAAATGATTGAGTTAGAAGATAAAAATTGGCGTTTTCATTTAATTTGGATGTTGGCACAATGTGGCGATGCTTATCATTTTTATTCTTTAAACGGAATTTATGAAAAATATCCAAACATAAGAACTTGCTTTGCGCATGGCGGACAATTAGCACAAATGAATTTAGGCAGAAGAATACAAGGTTTTGATGGCAGACCAGATTTATTTAAAGGTAAAGC
>CAYQTF010000043.1:0-1926 GCA_964420345.1 uncultured Flavobacteriaceae bacterium | reverse complement strand
AATTGGGTTTTTGGTGATGATGATTTAACTAAGAAAAATTTAATCGACAAAATAACTATTTAACCGCAAAGTACACTATGAATTCGCAAAGAGCGCAAAGTTATTACTTGTGATTTTTGTAAAAAAATGCGCCCTTAACGGTTTAAACCCATAAAAATGAAAATAAAAAGTAAAGTACTAAAAGACAAAGCACAACCACTAGGCAAATATCCACATATTAAAAGAGTTGGTGATTTTTTATTTGTTTCAGGCACAAGTTCTCGAAAATCAGACAATACACATGAAGGAGTTACTTATGACAAAAATGGCAATGCAATTTCATTAGACATAAAAGAACAAACTAGAGCAGTATTAAATAATATTAATGCGATTTTAAAAGAAGAAAATGCCAATTTAAAAGATATTGTAGATATTAGTACTTACTTAGTTGACATGAAAGATTTTAAAGATTACAATAAAGTTTACGCAGACTTTTTCGATTTTAATGGTCCAACAAGAACCACAGTTGCTGTACATCAATTACCTCATAAAAACCTATTGATTGAGATGAAAGTTATCGCTTTTAAAAAGGAAAAATAAAGAGACTAAATAAAATTATTATTTTTTTATTATTTGTTTGCGAGAGATAAAACTAATTGTATATTTGCCGACCGTTAAACAACAGTAAAATTTATTAAGAAATACAGATATGCCAAAAAGAACGTACCAACCATCGAAGAGAAAAAGAAGAAATAAACACGGTTTTAGAGAGAGAATGGCGAGTGTAAATGGAAGAAAAGTTTTAGCTAGAAGAAGAGCTAAAGGAAGAAAAAACTTAACAGTTTCATCCAAACCAAGACATAAAAAATAACAATCTCCTTACAATTAAATATAAAAAAGAGTACGCAATGCGTACTCTTTTTTTGTTGTAGATTATTTTACTTTTGCGCTAAATGCATCACATATAAAAATTGGGGAGAATTATAAAATGATTTTTTTCAAAACATTATAAATATTTAGTATTGTCCGATAAAGACATTAGAACGCTTCGCTATTAGATATTAGACAAAAGACCAAATTGTAACTATTTGATAATCTTTTATTTAAAAAAGAAAGTAAGTTTGGCAGTAATTCTTTAATTAATTTTTTAAAAAGTAAGGTGTCATTTTACAAATATCTCCTTACTTCTTTGTTTTATAGGTTTTTTTAGTGTTTGTCTATAATTTTTATCGGACAACAGTAATAAATATTAAAAAGATTAACGATTGGAGATTGTTGCTTGGAGGTTTAAGAATTTAAATCTATTACTTCAAAAATCAAAAACAGGTAAACCAAAACCCTTAATAAAATTAGATAATAAAATGATTTCAAAATACTTACTGATTAATTAGGCAGCACATATTATCGTAATTCGGTGTCATTTTAACTAAGAAAATTAAATATATTGAGTCAATATCAATACACTAGACTTAAAAATCACTACTAATAATTTATTGTTTTTTTTTAAAATTAAGAAGTTATTAATCTCCAACTTTTATCTGTGACCCACTAAATCTGCCAATGACTAAGTTTAAGTTTATATTGAACTTTCAATTTCTTAAATTTGCGTGAGAAGTCTCAACCAAAGTATTGCCTTTTGAACTTGTTAAATTGTTGTGAATTGCTTTCAATTTCTTAAATTTGCGTGAGAAGTCTCAACTCTATTTTAATATCTGGTATTAAATTAGAGTTGTGAATTGCTTTCAATTTCTTAAATTTGCGTGAGAAGTCTCAACTTGATTGAAAATTTTAAATAATGAAATACGGTTGTGAATTGCTTTCAATTTCTTAAATTTGCGTGAGAAGTCTCAACTAAAGATGAAAAAACTAAACCCTATATAATGTTGTGAATAGATATCAATATCTTAAATTTGCGTAAGAATTATCAACTAAGTGGACAACATATAA
>CAYQTF010000042.1:0-17963 GCA_964420345.1 uncultured Flavobacteriaceae bacterium | reverse complement strand
ATTATCAAAACATACTCAAAAGATGGGAAACTTTAATAAGTCCAACAATAAAAAATTACAATAAAGTTTACAAAAAAACAAAAGAAGAAAAATTGGCGTTTGCTTTAGAAAAACACAAACTTCTTTTTCTCAAATTTATAAAAGAAAAAGAAGTTCCCTTTGACAACAATCAAGCAGAAAGAGACTTGCGACCCGAGCGAAGCGAACAGATGAACACTTAAAAAATAGAGGAGCGTGAATAATGATAAAGGTAAAACAAAAAGTATCAGGTTGTTTTAGAGAACAAACCTATGCAAATTACTTTGCACGAATAAGGTCGTATATCTCTACTCTAAAGAAAAACCAACAAAAAATACTGCTAAATATCCATAATGCTTTTGAAGATAATTGTTTTTTGCCTAGTTTGGGTGAATAGTTACATTATAAGTAAAATTATTGGTCAAAAACACTAATATTTTACCTGTTCCTTTATCATAATATTTTATCCTACGTAGTTTGTTTGGGTATTTTTTCTTTGTGTAAAATCCTGTTAAAACAATAATTTGGTCACATTTAAAACCTTTTTCTTTATCTACTTTTTTAGAATATAATCGTCTAAAATTAAAATTCCTTTTTTCTCTAACTATAAAGTAAGCATCCAATAAATGCATATCGTACAACCTTTTAAAATCTACATATGCACGATCCATAATATAAAATGCTTTAGGTTCAATTTCCAAAACATCAAGTATATTAACATCGTGAAGTTTCCCATCTGTAATTTTAATAAAGGTTGGTATAGAACCTCGTAAATCCAACAATGTATGCATTTTTACAGCTCCTTTGTTTTTTCTGAATTTCGCCCAAGGAAATAGGGACAAACATAAATCAATTGTACTACTATCTAATGCATAGGCAATTTCATTAATGTCAACATTAAAATTATTATCATTCTTATAAAGGTTTCTTGCTTCTATTATAAGTTGTTGAGCAAAATCAGCATAAATACGCCAATCTCGATTTTCATTTGCTTTTGCTAAAGTAGACTTTGCTACTTTACTCCTTACTCCACAATGATAAAGTTTATTTCTTACTGCTTTTAAACATGCCTCAATATCTCTTAAACTATCTCTATATGTTAATTGAGCAAATCCCATTACAATAAATTGCTCCCAACATGTAAAGGACTTTACTTTGTAATTTCCGTTATAAGTATTAACGCATTTATCGAATTTGTATTTAGAAACAAAATCAAAAATCTGAGCTAAAATAGGTTTACCAATATTCATACAATCTGATTTAATGGCAAATGTCAGATTTTATTGTAACTTTGAATTCAAATCGAAAAATAACTCAATTAACGTTTAGACATTGTATAATAAAGGGTAGAGATAATTTGTCTTTTCAACGTCGGGACAGTAGTGATATTGTTTATATATTTAGTTGTAAAGTACGACAAAATATATAACACTATCAAATAAACTTAATAACTTTTGAAATCATTCTATATCTATTAAACAATTAGAAATGTAATTTTTAATATTAACCATGTTTAGAAAATTAACATTATTCAAAATAATACAATTTAAAACTTTCTTAATTTATAAAGACTTAGTACTTTTGCCAAAACCTAAGCATAATGTCAAAAACTAAATATATTTTTGTTACTGGTGGCGTAACTTCCTCACTTGGCAAAGGAATAATCTCGGCTTCTTTAGCGAAATTATTACAAGAAAGAGGTTATTCTGTAACCATTCAAAAATTAGATCCGTATATAAATATTGATCCAGGAACTTTAAATCCGTATGAACATGGCGAGTGTTTTGTAACCGAAGATGGCGCTGAAACCGATTTAGATTTAGGGCATTATGAACGTTTTTTAAACATTCCGACTTCGCAAGCAAATAATGTCACCACAGGTAGAATCTACCAATCGGTTATTAATAAAGAACGAAAAGGAGAATTTTTAGGCAAAACCGTTCAGGTAATACCTCATATTACCGATGAGATAAAACATCGTATTCAGATTTTAGGAAAAACAGGTGAGTTCGATATTGTAATTACCGAAATTGGCGGAACCGTTGGCGATATAGAATCCTTACCTTATGTGGAAGCAGTTCGGCAATTAAAATGGGAACTTGGAGATGATAATGCATTAGTTATTCATTTAACATTAGTACCTTATCTTGCAGCTGCAGGCGAATTAAAAACTAAACCAACACAACATTCTGTTAAAATGTTAATGCAAAGTGGTGTTGCACCAGATATTTTAGTTTGTAGAACTGAGCATCCTTTAAATGATAATATTAAACGTAAATTAGCCTTATTTTGTAATGTGAAAAAGGAATCGATTATCGAATCTATTGATGCGGAAACAATTTACGATGTACCAAATTTAATGTTAGCCGAACAATTAGATTTGGTTGTTTTAAAGCAATTAGATTTACCTTTCGGAACCAATCCTAAACTTATAAAATGGAATGAATTTTTAACTAAATTCAAAAACCCAAAACATACTATTGAAATTGGTCTTATTGGTAAATATGTTGAATTACATGATGCTTACAAGTCAATTAACGAAGCATTAATTCATGCTGGCTCATCGAATGAAATTAAAGTAAATATTCATTGGATTCATTCGGAAAGCTTAACCGCAAAAAATGTTCCTGAAAAATTAAAAAACCTTAACGGAATTATTGTTGCTCCAGGTTTTGGTGGTAGAGGAATTGAAGGTAAAATTGATGCGGTAAAATATGCTAGAGAAAATAAGGTTCCGTTTTTAGGTATCTGTTTAGGTATGCAAATGGCAGTTATTGAATATGCTAGAAATGTACTAAATTTAGCAGATGCAAATTCTATTGAAATGGATGAAAGTACCAAATATCCTGTTATTAATTTAATGGAAGAACAAAAGAAAATCACTGATAAAGGTGGCACAATGCGTCTTGGTGCTTGGGATTGTACTTTAACAGAAGGATCGAAAATATTAGATATTTATAAAACTAAAAATATTAGTGAAAGACATAGACATCGTTATGAATTTAATAACGATTATCTAGAGCAAATTACAAATTCAGGCATGAAAGCAACAGGTATTAATCCAAAAACAGGTTTGGTTGAAATTATTGAATTACCAAATCATCCTTGGTTTATTGGTGTGCAATATCATCCTGAATATAAAAGTACGGTTTTAAATCCACATCCGCTTTTTGTTGATTTTGTAAAAGCCTGTTTGTAAGAGATTTATTTAAAATATATATTGATGAAAACTATTTTTTTAAAGGTTCTTCGAATTTTCATGAAAATTACAAAGTATGTATTTATAGTATTTATTTGTATCAATCTTATTTTTTTAGTAGTACCATTTTTTAGTAAATGTAATAGCAACTCAGGTTTAGAAAAATACGATGTAATAATTGTGTTAGGCATACCAGCAAATAACAACTGCAAACCAGGTGAAATAATGAAAAATAGAGTTGAAAAAGGTGTTGCTTTATACAAACTTGGTTTAGCTCAAAAAATAATATTTACTGGTAGTTCTGTTAGAAACAATTGTTATGAGGCAAATGTTATGGCGGAATATGCAATAGCAATTGGTGTTCCAAAAGAAAACATTATTAAGGAAAATAAAGCTTTAAATACTTTTGAAAATGCACATTATTCAGTAATTAAAATGAAGGAATTAAACTTCACTTCTGCCGCAATTGTAACTTCTCAGGCACATATAAAAAGATCTTGTGCTATTTTCTCTAAGTTTAATATTGACTTCACTACATTTGGTGCTAGTACACAGAATACATCTACATTGCAAAGTATATTTTGGAATATGGGTGAAAAAATGATTTTAACACATCATATGATTTTTGGTTATCCGAAAATTCATGTGTATTAAAAAAGTGTTTGTAAAATTATTCGTTCTAAATCATAAAACATTATGATCTTTAGAAGTATCTAAACCTATTTTACCACTTAGTATATCAAAATACATTTTAAAGTCTGATTTAAAACTCCATAACGGATATTCAAATGTTGCAGGTTGATTTTTTTCAAAAAAGAAATGACCAATCCACGCAAAACCATAACCCGAAATCGGAACGAAAATTAACCAATATGGATTTAAGTGTATTATTGTAGTCATCACTAAAGCCAAAACAATAGTTGTACCGATAACATGTAATATTCGGCAAATTTTATTGCTATGTTCTTTTAAATAAAACGGATAAAATTCTTCGTAGGTTTTTATTTTTTCTGACATAATTACTTGTTTTAATTGACTAATATTTCACAAAGATGCACTAAGATTTCTAAAGATTCACGAAGAAATGTGTTTTTTCTGTAAATTGAAAACCTATCAATTTGTAATAACCTTTTAGGTAAACGTAAATTAATTCTATTTTTTATTTCTCAAGATGAAATATAAAGTGATGGGATAGATGAATAGATTAATCAATAAAATACCCATACCGATAAATATTGTAAGGTTCTCATTTCCATAATATCTTGCTAAAATACCAGCGTCTGTCTAGTAAATAATATTTTGCGATTTTTCGGTATTTCCTATAAACTTATAAAATAAATAAAGGGTCATGTTGTAAGTGAGTTACATCATTAGTATCTTGATAACCGAGCATCATCATAAAAACACGCTGTTTTAGTTGGTCTTATCGTGTATAAGTGATAAGTCGTGAATTGCTTAAATCTGGTAAATGCTTACTAAGCTTTTTTAGCAATTTATGTTCTCTTTCAATTTTTTCAAGAAGTATTAACGAACCATCTTAACTAATTTCTGACGCCGAAAAATCTATAGAAATTTCTTTGTTCTTTCTGTAAAATATTGTGTTTTTAGTGCTCAAAATTAGGTGGTTTTAAAGTGATTTTTTTTTGTTTTATCACTATAAAAATAACACTTTACATCCAATTTTACTCTTTTTTAATGAATTATTCGGGTTAATTACTTTTATTTTTTATAGAAAGAGCACTTCCAAAATAAAATATTTTTTGTTTTTTACTTTATGTACCGCATCGCATTCTATTTTAGATGCAATGACAAATGGTGGTTTAGGTGTTGCTTTCTTTGCACCTTTTGATAATACACGTTATTTTTTGCCGTGGCGACCAATTAAAGTATCGCCAATTGGTATCGCTAACTTTTTCGGAAATCGTGGCTTACAAGTTTTAAAAAGTGAATTGCTTTATATTGGTTTGCCCAGTTTTGTTTTTATATTTATTGTAAAACTAAAAAATCATTTTACAACTAAGTAAAACGATTCTATTAATTTTCATATCAAACGGATAAATATCTGATTTACAAATAAGTCACTTAATAATTATTGCAAAACTACTTCTTCAATTTTTGCAGTAATATTTTCTAAAATTTCAAAAGCAGTTTCTGCCATTTTATTTCCTTTATTATCTAATAACGGATTCACTTCAACAAATTCAATACAAACTACTTTTTTTGTTTCTGTAAATCGGTTGATAATTGCCATAATTTCAAATGGATCAAAACCTTTTGGCACTGGAGTTCCGGTACCGTAAGAAATCATATCACAATCCATACTATCCACATCAAAAGAAATGTAAATTACATCACAATTAGATAATCTTTCAATTGCTTCGTCTACACAAGTTTCTAAACCTCTATACCTAACTTCTGCAACCATATAATTTTTAATATCTAATTTTTCAATTTGTGCTTCTTCTGGTTTTTCGATATCTCTAACACCAAAATATACTAAATCGTCTGCGATGATTTTTGTGGTTGGTGTGCCAATATTTTTCATTCTGTCCCAAAGATCTTCCGTTTCTCTTGAGACTTCATTTATTTGAAAATCTAAATTATCATCAGCTAAAGCTGCAGCTAAAGGCATGCCGTGAATATTTCCTGAAGGTGATGTAAATGGCGAATGAATATCTGCATGCGCATCAATCCAAACTACACCAACTCTTTTATTAGGATAGGCTGCTTTTACGCCACTAATACTACCTAAAGCGGAAGAATGATCGCCTGATAAAACTATAGGAAATTTATTTTCTTGTAAGTTAACTTTTACGTGATTGCTCAAACGCTGACATTGTTTTAAAACACTAGAAATTCGTTTTGCAAAAGTGTTTTTGACTCTATTATAAACAGATTCGTTAGTAGTAATAACATCTTCGTATTCATAATTATTAAAAAAATTATTTTTAATGTTTATTGCTGCAATTTCTATTGCATCAACGCCCATATCTGAACCTCGTGTTCCTGCTCCAACATCAGATCTGTTTTTAATTATTTTAATGGAATCCATTATTAGGTTAAAGGTTTTAGGTTAATGGTGAAAGTCATTTTATACTATTATGAATAACTACTCTATTAAACCGCTGTTAATTATCGAATAATTTAACGCTTTGAAACTGGTATAAAATCTCTTTGATTTTCGCCAATATATAATTGTCTTGGTCTTCCGATTGGTTCGCTATTCAAACGCATTTCTCTCCATTGAGCAATCCAACCTGGTAAACGACCAATAGCAAACATTACGGTAAACATATCTGTAGGAATACCTAATGCTCTATAGATGATACCTGAATAAAAATCTACATTAGGGTATAATTTTCTTTTTACAAAATAGTCATCTTTTAAAGCAACTTCTTCTAAATGTTTTGCTATATCTAGTACAGGATCATCAATACCTAAATCTTCTAGCAATTCATCTGCTGCTTTTTTAATAATTCTTGCTCTTGGATCGAAGTTTTTATAAACACGATGTCCAAAACCCATTAATCTAAACGGGTCACTTTTATCTTTTGCTTTTAATATATATTTTTCAACATCGCCACCATCTTTTTTAATATCTTCTAGCATTTCAATTACTGCTTGATTTGCACCGCCATGTAATGGTCCCCAAAGTGCAGAAACTCCCGCAGAAATAGAAGCAAATAAACCTGAATGAGCAGAACCAACAATACGTACTGTTGATGTAGAGCAGTTTTGCTCATGATCTACATGCAAGATTAATAATTGATCTAATGCGTTAGCAACTATCGGATTTGTTTTGTATTTTTCTGTTGGTATTTCAAACATCATTTTCATGATATTTTCGATATAATTCATACTATTATCGGCATAATTTAAGGAATGACCTTTAATTTTCTTTAAAGCCCAAGATGCTAAAATTGGTATACTAGACATAGTTTTACAGATAGCCTGATACATTTGTTCTTCATTATTTACATCTACAGATTTAGGGTTAAAAGCAGTTAATGCAGAAGTTAAAGAGGATAAAATACCCATTGGATGCGCATTTTTTGGAAAACCATCTAAAATGTTTTTCATCTCTTCGTTTATTAATGAATTTGATTTTATGGTTTGGTCAAATTTATCAAATTGCTCTTTGGTTGGTAATTCTCCAAAAATTACTAAATAAGCTACTTCTAAAAAATTAGAATTTTTAGCTAAATCTTCTAAACCATAACCTCTATATCGTAAAATACCTTTTTCACCATCTAAAAAAGTAATCGCACTTTCGCAAGAACCTGTATTTTTATAACCCGAATCTAAGGTAATAATACCTTCGGTCGTACCTCTTAACGTTTTAATATCTATGGCTACTTCGCCTTCTGTACCTCTTATTATTGGAAATTCATACTTCTTTCCATCTACCTCTAAAATTGCAATATCTGACATGTTTTTTTGTTTAGTTTTTTCGTCGAAAACGAGAGCACTAATTTACAATTTATTCATACATTGTTTGTGTAAATAATAATCTTTTTTTTAGAAATATATTTAATGGTTTATTTGTTGGGTTTAAAGGTTTTGAAATGGAAAGGATTAAGTTTGTATTTATTTAAATTAGAAAAAACCACAAATAATACAAATAGGCATAAGTATTGAATTTTAAAAGTTTATTAGGTGTATAAAAACCCAATAAATAATTTATCTTTTCTTTTAATTTTACGCATTATATTTTGCCACATTAAATAGTAATTAATTTTGCTTTTCTCATTTCATCTTTTAATGCTGGCAAATTAGGTTTATGATTATATAAACTCTCCAAAAATTTATCTGTTTCATTCTTTTTAGAAGGTATCTGTTTTAATAATTTCAAGGTTTTAACCATTGTTTGATACGTTCCTCTGTTTCTTTTGTATCCGTTCATAGCTTTAATATTAACGGCAACTATTATAGAGAAACAATCTAACGGATAAATATTTAAAATTGGTTTTATTAATTTTTTTAATTCGTAAGAATCTTTGTTTTTGTTAACATAAATTAATATTTCTTTAAATCGTTTTTCAATTTCTAATAATTGTACATAAAAAATACTTTCGTAACTTTCTTTAAATTTATCAACGTATGTAACTGTTTCTTCTTTTGATAAATAGGTTTTTAAAATGTGATAATATTTGACATTACATTTATCTGAAACATAATTTTTTAGCGCTTTAACAAATAATTCTTCCTGTTGTTCTTTATCTAAATGATCAACTAAATATTTATCAAAAATATGTACCCAATTTTCAAGAGCCATTTTAGCTATTCTGTTAAAATCAGAATATAATTTTTTTGAATTGTATTTATCTAATAATTGTTGTGTTATTTGAGAATCGGAACTTGCATAGGTTTCTGCAGTTTCTAACCATGCTTTTTCATTGTTAGATACTTTTGCGATGTTTAATAAAATATAGGCAGACGCTAAAGATTCTAAGCTGCTTTTTGTTAGTTCTTTATGAAGAAAAATGGCGATTTCAGAATTAATTGTAAGGGACTGAAAAAGCAATTCAAATTCGTCCATACTGTAATTAATATTTTCTTCATTGGGTGGTTTTTGATTACTATAAAATGAAATGCGTTCAAAAATGAGTGTCAATACTTCTAATATTGCTTTGTCAGATATAACAATATTATTTATCATGTTTGAAATATCGCGAATAGATTCATTCAAAATCGTTCGTACATCATTGTTATATTCTCCATCAAAAATACAATTTTCACTATCTAAATCTGGCAGGTTTTGAACACCTTCATATAATCCTAAAAGTATGCGAATAGCATCTAATAAGTTGCCTTTTTTTATATAATTAGTAACAGAATTGATATACGGATCAATCTTTATTTTAATTTCATCAATGGCGGTGTCATATTCTACTTCCCAATAATCTCTATAACCATAACTATGATCATCGTAATTATATTGCAAATTATCAAAATCTATATTCGATAATTTGGAGTTAATTTCAAGTTTTATATCGTCTAATTTTTCACCAAGTATATTATCTAATTTTTCGGTTTTATCTTTAGAAAATGCAATAAATTGCTGTTTTAAATCATCATCTCTATCTAATAATTGTTTTAAAAAAAATAATTTTTTTTTAGATGTAATTTTTAAATATTCATTTTGAAATTTATTATCAGAAAGTGCAGGTAGTATTTCTTGTTCTATTTCTTGATAATCTCCTGCTAATATTTTAAGTGCAAAAGCGACTAAGTGTTTGCAAATTCCACCAAAACTATAAGGACAATTACAGTCTAAATGTAATTTATCTTTGTTGTTAATTAAACATACTTCGTATTGTCTGGAACCATAGACTATAGCTTCAAAACGATTTCCTATTTTTGTAATGTTTTGAACATCTTTGGCAATAAATATGTCTTCACCTCTTTCAAAACTACTATTAGTAGCCATTTCTTCTATGTCGTTTATTGTAAACAGATGTAAATAGTTAGAACTATTATTAATTGAAGTTTTCATAATTCTGTTTTTTCTAAGTTTTCCTTCATTAAATCATACGGTTTAAATATCAATCCCAAATTATTCACACTACCTAACCATAAAAACGGCATTACTAAAAAGTAATTTTCCGTTTTCCCAAAAACTTCTAAATAATGGGTCGTCAATTAAATAAATAATTTTTCCACTACCTTTGTTTTCAACACCAAAAACCAAAGTGTTGTCTATTTTATTTTGCACATTAACTCCAGAAAAACCATTAAGCAAATCATTTTTATCTTTAATATAGGCTACATTTTGGTCGTTTTTAATTAACGGATAATTACTACTGTTTAATTTTAACGTATAGTAATAATCTGGATAACCATATGCTAACGGATTTGTATTATCTAAAGAGGTTTTAAAGATTGCGCCTGTATTCATATTAGATATTCTTTCTCTTTCTGAATCTGTATATTTTATTTGTTTTTCTTCCTTTTTATCTTTGTCTTCTTTTTCATCTGATTTTCTATTGGAAATTGAAAACGAATCACTTTGCACAAATGTCGAAACTGCTCTATCAATCGCAATTAATTTTCCGCCATTTCTAAGCCATATTTGTAATTCTTCTAAACCATCTTTGTCAAAAACTTCGCTATAATAACCGTTTGGCAATATTAAAACCTGGTATTTATTTAAGTCAATATTCGAAAAATAATCGGTATCTAGAATAGTTACAGGATAACCTATTTGCTGTTCAAAAAAATGCCAAACCGAACCAAAACTTAAACTAGAAGTGTATTTACCATTTAATATTGCAACATTAGGTTTGTCTATCAAACCTACTTTACTAGAACCAAAATCACTTCCTTGAGTTACCATACCAGAATTTGTTGCTGTAATTTCTCTGTGATGTTTGTTTGCAATCTTCTCTATAGTTTTATGGAAATTTTTGTGGTTTTTATTACCTGATTTTGTAATAATTAAAGTGCCTTGTTTAAAATTAATTCCTTCGGTTTGAAATGGTTTTTCTGCATATCTAACTTTAATATTATTGGTTAATAATTCCGATAGAAAAGCAACATCTTTAACCGAATTCCATTTACATAAGTAAGCAAAAACATCTGAATTATAATCCGTTTTTGATATTTGTTGTTCTTTAAATTCCGAAATACTTACATTCTTTTTTGATGCATACGCTTTCAATCCTCTAGCATAAGGTAAAGACCATGCTGTAATATCATAGGTTAAAGAATCTGGTAATTTTGATATTGGTTCAAACAATGCTTTAATCAGTTTTGATTTTGGTTGATTTAAATTAATTACTAAATCATTCGTATTTAATGTATAACTTTCGTTTTTCTGATTGTAAAAATTTAAACCATTTATAGATTGTTCAGTAGAAGGATTTCCGTACTTAATTAAATGTTTATCTAATAAACTTCTTAAATTATTTATTTTGTCTTTTCCGTTTTCCGAAGAAATAACATAAGAGTTATATTGATAATTTTTATTGGTTTTAAAATAATTTTTGAATTCAGATATTAATGTACTTGCGTTATTTGATGCAACTTCAATAGTTGACATACTGGTTGTAAAATGATGTTCAATTCTATCTTTTAATGTTAAAATTGAACCGTCGTAAATCTTAACTCCTAAACCGCCACGACTGCTTCCTGCTTGTTCATAAGTCATACCAATCGCACCATTATATAACGGATACGTATCGCCATAACTTGGGTAAAACAGATCAAATACTTCTTTAGTAAAATATAACCAACCTTCTTTATCGAAATATTTTGCATGGTTTTTACCAATTGTTTTTTGAAAATCTCTTTGAAAATCGGTTATAATTTCATGATAAGGTTCGGCTGCAGGCGCAAAATAATATTCTTGGTTAATACCTTGTTCGTGAAAATCTACATGAATATTAGGAAACCATTTGTTATATATCTTAATTCTTGCTTGAGATTCTTTTTGTGATAACCATGCCCAATCTCTATTTAAATCGAATAAATAATGATTTGCTCTTCCGTTAGGATTAGATTCATGATGTTCCTTAGAATCTATATTTGTATTATACGGATAATTACCATGTTGCGTAAACCAATTTACATAGCGATCTCTTCCGTCTGGGTTTAAACACGGATCGATAATAACAATTGTATTTTCTAACCATTTTTTAGTTTCTAAATTATTGGGGTTTATCAGTTCGTAAATTGTTTTCATCGAAACTTCAGAACTAGATGCCTCATTACCATGTACATTATAACTTAACCAAACAATGGCAATATCTTGAATTGTCTTATTGCCGTTAATTATACCTGCATTAATTAAATGGTTTTTTCTTATTTGTTCTAATTTATTGAAGTTTTTAGGCGCAGTTATAAATGCTAAAGTTAAAGGTCTATGTTCATACGTTTCGCCATATTCTATAAATTTTACATTATTATTTTGTGCGGCTACATGTTCAAAATAATTTAATATTTTATAATGATGTGTGAATCTTTCGCCTAAATCATAACCTAAAAATTCTGATGGCGATTTAGTTTGAGAAAATATTATTAATACAAATAATTGAAATACTATAAGGGATACTATTTTTTTCATTTTTACAAGGTATTTATAAAAATGTAAAAACGCGTTACAAAACGTATTTACATTATATTAGATGATTATTTTTCATTGTTATTATATGAAAATAAGATAAAAGATCTTCAAGGTTTTAAAAACCTTGAAGGTCTAAAAACATAGATTTATTCGCTTTTATCTCTTTCTAAGACTGCTTTTAAAAAACCTCTATGTAATAAAACGTTAACTACTCGCCAACCAGAATTTGCATAAGAGTTTAATAAATCTTCAAAATCTTGATCTTTTCTTACCGTAGAACCTGGTTGCTTAATTAGTTTGTATTCCTTCATTTATTTTCCTTAAGATTATTTAATTACAAGTTTTTTTATAACAGGTTTATTATTATTAATTTCTATTTTTAATAAATAAATACCTTGTTTTAAATTTTCTATATTTAATCTGTGATTCGTTGTGTTATTTACAGCAACATTTAAAACTTTACTTCCGATAATATTTAATACCTGAATATTAGTTATTTCATAATTTTCACTTTCGCTTTTAATCATCACACTTCCTCTTGCAGGATTTGGATTAATAGTAATATCGTTTGTAATAATATTATCATTTACACTTGCCGTTTCATCAATAATTTTATAAACACTACCATTTGAGTTCGCTAAATACAACTCATTATTTACATCTTCACCAAAAGCTACTGTGAAAGATATACCAACTTCATTTACAGCAACTTGATAACCATTGTTTGGATCAATAGTTCTTATTTCAGTAAAATTTATATCTGTAAAGAAGTATAAACCAACCAAGTCTGGAAACTCAGAACCTCTATAAACATAACCACCAATTACAGAAGCAAAACCTCCCGTAGGATAATCTAAAACAGGAAAAACATAATTTGAAGGTGCCTGACAACCGCCAGTATTAAAAGTAGCATTACCTTCATAACATCTCCAACCAAAATTTAAACCGCCAACACCATTTAAGGTATGATTCACTTCTTCAAAATCATTTTGACCTACATCACCCATCCATAAATCGCCATTTAAACTATCAAATGAAAATTTCCAAGGATTACGAACGCCTAATGCCCAAACTTCATCTAAAACTGTAGAGTCACCAACAAACGGATTATCAACAGGTATAGAATACGTATTATCTGCACCAACTTCAATTCGCAATATTTTACCTAAAAGTGAATTTCCATTTTGAGCATGATTTTGTGGATCGCCACCACTTCCGCCATCGCCCATACCTATATATAAATAACCATCTTGGCCAAAAGCAATACAACCACCATTATGATTTGAAAATGGTTGGTCTATTGTTAATAATATTTGTCCAGAATTAACATCTGCAACTTCTGGATCTGCCGATACAGTATATCTAGCAATAACAGTATCGCCAGAATTATTTGTGTAATTCACATAGAAAAAACCATTAGTAGTATAATCTGGATCAAAAGCCATACTTAACAAACCTCTTTCGCCACCTGAACTTATTAGTGAAGTTATATTTAAAAAATTGGTGGCATTAGTAGTTCCGTTTGCATTTACAACTTTAATTCTACCTGCCTGTTCTACAATAAATAATCGATCATCTCCAGCATTTGCAATATGAACAGGACTACTAAATCCTGTAGCAAAAACCTCGATATTAACATCTTGCGAAAATGAAAATAACGTAATTAAAAAAATGGATAAAAAAAGAAGTTGTTTAGTCATGATATTTAATTTGAATTTTATGTAAATAAAACAATTTAAGAAGTATTAACCCTAAATATTTAAATCTTAGGTAAACATAATGAAATTATTTTTATTTTAGCAAAAATATCACACATGAAATATCGAATTATTATTATTTTAACAATTATGTTTTTTTTTAACTTTCAAAGTTTCTCAAACCCAATTTGGGGACCAACTGGCCATAGAACAGTAGGCGAAATTGCAGAAAAACATTTAAAGAAAAATGTAAAAAGAAAAATTAGCAAATTATTAAATGGCGAAAGTCTAGCATTTGTTTCTACCTATGCAGATGAAATTAAATCTGACAGAAGTTATAGCGAGTTCTATACTTGGCATTATATTAATTTTCCGTTTAATACGGATTATCATGATTCTAACAAAAACCCTAAAGGGGATTTAATCACAGGTATTGAAACTTGTATTAAAATTTTAAAGGATGGAAATAGTTCTCAAAAAGATAAAGTTTTTTATTTAAAAATGTTAGTACATTTAATTGGTGATTTACACCAACCTTTACATGTTGGCAGAAGCGAAGATAAAGGTGGCAATACCATACAAGTACAATGGTTTAAAAAAGGAACAAACCTACATAGAGTTTGGGACACAAATATGATTGAAGAATGGAATATGAGTTATTTAGAATTAGCAAACAACGCTACAATTTTATCAAAACAAGAAATAAAAGACTTTCAAAAAGGAACTGTTTTAGATTGGATTTATGACTCACAAAGTTTGGCTAAAATAGTTTATGCATCTGCAAATAGTGGCGACAAACTTAGTTACCGATATTCTTACGATCATTTTGGTATGGTTAGGAGTCAGTTACAAAAAGGTGGTATTAGATTAGCAAAAATTTTAAATGATATTTTTGGATAAAAAAACAACTTTACTATGAAAAATTTAATTTATAAACTATTCTTTCTATTTTGTATCTTAATTTTAGTTAGTTTTAAAAACAACACAACCAAATTACCTAAAGGGTTTGTTTATGCAACGGATATTATACCCGATTTAAAATTAGATTTAAGATATCTTACCAATAATAATTTTGTTGGCAAACCCATTAATGGGTATAAAAACAATAAATGCATTCTTACTTTTCAAGCAGCAAATGCTTTAAAAAAAGTGCAAGATGAATTATTAGAACAAAATTTATGTTTGCAAATCTACGATGCATACAGACCACAAAAGGCAGTAAATCATTTTATTAAATGGGCAAAAGATTTTAATGATACAATTAACAAACAAAAATATTATCCAAAAGTTGAAAAACGAAATTTGTTTAAACTACAATATATTGCATCAAACTCTAGACATAGTAGTGGTAGCACAGTCGATTTAACTATTTATTCAAATAAAACAGACAGTGTTTTAGATATGGGAAGCAACTATGATTACTTCGGAAAAAAATCTTGGGTCAATTATCAGAATCTAACCAAGCAACAAATAAAGAACAGAAAATTATTACAAACGGTAATGTTAACTAATGGTTTTAGATCTTACCCGAAAGAATGGTGGCATTTTACCTTGCGTTTTGAACCTTATCGAAATCAATATTTTGATTTTAATGTGGAATAATTATTAATTAATTATATTCTGAACTAGGTTGTAAATTCTTTCGAATTGCTCTTCTAAACCCATATTACTATTATCAAATTCTATGGCATCATCTGCTTGCACTAATGGTGAGTCTTCTCTTGTAGAATCAATAAAATCTCTATATTCTACATTTTTTAAAATTTCTTCATAACTCACATCATCGCCTCTATCTAATAATTCTTTATAACGTCTTAAAGCTCTTTTTTTAGCCGAAGCTGTCATAAATAATTTTAACTCGGCATCTTTAAAAACTACGGTACCAATATCTCTACCATCCATTACTAAACCTTTGTTTTTTCCGATTAGTTTTTGTTGAGCGACCAATTTTTTTCTTACTTCAGATATTGTGGAAACTTTACTTACTAATTTAGAAACTGCCAAACTTCTAATTTCTTTTTCAACATTAACTCCATTTAAATACATTTCAGCAAAACCCAACTTTTTGTTATATTTAAAATCTAAATTAATTTTATCTAAATCTTTTATTATTTTTTTAGATGAAATGTTTTCTTCAGAAACAAAATTATTATGCATAGCATATAAGGTAACTGCCCTATACATTGCACCCGTATCTACATAGATATAACCTAAATGTTTTGCTAATTGTTTTGCAATAGTACTTTTACCTGTAGAGGAAAAACCATCAATTGCTATGATAATTTTATTTTTCATATAAAATTTAAGACATTATTAAGTATTTTCCTATTACATATTACTTAAAGCATATAACCTATTACCTTATTCTACTTAATAAATCAATTTGCAAACTAAAAGTACTACTATTAGATGCAGGATGATATTTAGAAAAAGCATAATTAAACTTTAAATTTCTACGCAACCTTAAACCGAAACCAGCAGTAAAACCAGAAAATGTTCTAGTTTCGGTTAATCGTAATTCTCTTGCTCTTCTAAAATTATAACCCAAACGCAAATTAACTTTTTTATCTGGAAAAAATTCAGCACCTACTACAAAATGTCTAATAGCATTATTAAGAAAAGTGATTTTTTCATTACTAGCATCTCCACCAATACTAGATACAGCATCCGAAGGATTTTCAGCAGACACATCCCATTGTTGTAAATTATCTATAGTTAAATACCATTTTAATGGGATTTCTGACAATTTATAAGAAGCACCAATTTCTATTACTAATGGTAGTTTCTCTTTAGTTTCATCAAAGGCATTTATCTGATAACCAACATTTCTAATAACCGCAGTGAATGTGTAAGGTTTTTTATAATTATAATATAATAATGCTGCGTCAAAAGCAATACCGCTAGATGTATAAGTATCAATTGTAGAATTTATCACTTTAAAATTTGCACCAGCATAAAAATTACTCCAAGGTAAGTTACGAGCATAACCTATTGTTGCTGCAATATCTTTAGACTTAAAAGTTCCTGTTTCGTTACCTTCTTCATCTGCAGCAATAAATTTTCCGTAATCAACAAAAGTTATACCGCCATGTAATGTACCAAAACGTTTACTAAAAAAATGTGCGAAATTTACCGAACCATAATTAATATCTGCCAAAAAATTCACATAATTTACCGATACCTTATTATCTAACTCTTGGTTTATTGTAGAAGGATTCCAAGTAGGTTGATTAACATCATCATATAAAGTCAATACCTTACCACCAAGTGCTGCCTGTCTAGCAGAAGTTGGTACATTTAAAAAATTAAATATAGTCTCGCCTCCAACTTGAGAGAAAGAGAAAATGGAACAAGTTAAAAATAAAATTAAAAATTTAGGTTTCATTTATTTTATTGAAGGCACAAATTACAATTTTAGTTAATTTTAAACGAAATAATTTATTTTTAATTGTATTAATTTATTCGTGAGGCTCTAAAAAATTATTTTCAATTTTTTAGTTAGTCGAACTAATCCCGCTTTTTCAGCGGGATATTGGTTTAATACCTCGACCCTTGGGTCGATTCTTATTATTGGGTTCAGGGCTTGCCCTGAGGTTTAATAACTTTTATTTTAAATCCAAAAAAAATCCTTCAACAATTAAGTTGAAGGATTAAAGAAAGGCGACGACATACTCTCCCACCATAATGGCAGTACCATCTGCGCTGATAGGCTTAACTTCTCTGTTCGGTATGGGAAGAGGTGAGCCCTATCGCTATAACCACCTTAAGTAGTTTCTAGATATTATAATGTTTAATTATTAGATAAGTTTACCTTAACCTTTAACCATTCACCCAATACCCAGTATAATATTGACAAACTGAAAAAATAATATATAAAGATATAAAAAAGAGTTTTGCCCACGCCAGAGGCGTGGGACTTTTACATAAGCTTATGGGTTATTAGTACTACTTGGCTATGACATTACTGCCTTTACACCTATAGCCT
>CAYQTF010000041.1:5481-18085 GCA_964420345.1 uncultured Flavobacteriaceae bacterium | reverse complement strand
GTTGCTTCCGAATATTTATCTAATAAATCTTCATTAGGTACTGAAGGTCCAACTTGTTGCCAAACTAGATTTTCAGTTACATTTTTTTGCCCTATTATTTGTTTCGTTGTATTGTTTCCGTTATCAGCACTTTTACAATTAAAAAGAAATATTGAACATATAATAAGTATCGTATTTTTCATAATTTTATTGTTTTACTTTATCGATAACCTTTTCGGTTTTTTCTTTAATTTTGTTCATCGTTTTATCTGGTATTAGTTCTTTGGAAGCAATAATTATACCAATTACCATAAGAATAACGCCCATAATTTTTCGAATTCGTCTAATAACCAAAGGTGTCATTTTACTTTTTAACTGTTTAGCTAAGAATATTTTACCTAAATCGGTTACAAAATAACCAACCAATACTGTGGCAAAATACCAAAATACACGATTAGAATCCATATTTAAATTAGTACTTACTACCACTACTAAAGTTAACCAAAAACCTAACACGCCAACATTAATAAAATTGAGAAAAAAACCTTTAAAAAAAATAGTAACCCAATTGGTTTTTTGTACAATGACTAATTGAGAATCGGTAATAATTTTACGTCGTTTTTCTTTAACAAATGTAATTAAACCGTAAGTAAATAATATAAAACCACCTGCAAAAAAAATTCTTGGATCATCTTTTATTTTATTAAGTAAACTAAAACTACCATAATAAGCAATGCTAATAAAAATAATATCTGCTAAAATAACACCTAAATCAAAAAAAATTGCTTGTTTAACACCTTTGGTAGCACTAGTTTCTAATAACACAAAAAAAACGGGTCCAATCATAAATGAAAGAAAAAAACCAGTTAATAAAGCATTTATTATATCCATTTTCTTTATTGTGTAATTGTTTTTTGTTTAATTGTGTAATCGTTTTGTTCTTGCGCTTTTTTAATGGTTATTATCTTTTTGTTTATTTGTAATAATTTCTTTACAAAAGAACAATCTACGATTAAACAAATCAACATTTAAACACCTTATTTATACATCATCAAAATCAATACTAATTTCTGCTGTTGTAGGATGCGCTTGGCAAGTTAAAATTAAACCTTCGGCAACTTCATCTTCGGTTAAAATAGAGTTTTTATCCATTACCGCATTCCCTTTGGTTACTTTTGCTAAGCAAGAACTACAAATACCACCTTGACAAGAATAAGGCGCATCTAGTTTTTGTTTTAATGCTGCCTCCAAAATATTTGTTTTTTGCGACATGGTAAAAGTGGTTTCTTCATCATCTAATAAAATAGTAATTTCGGTATTGCCATCTAAACTAATAGCTGCATTTTCAGTTTTGGATTTACTTTTGGTAAATAATTCAAAATGAATTATTTCTTCGGAAAAATTTTCTGCAATTAAGGTATCTTTAACCGTTTGAATCATTGATTCTGGACCACAAAGAAATACATCATTAAATTTGAAATCTTTATACTTATTTAGTACAAAATTAGTATTTGCAATATCTATTCTTCCAAAAAGACTATCTTTAGGTTGTTCTTTACTATATACATATTGAATGAAAAATCTTTCAGAATACGTTGTTTGTAAATCATTTAATTCGTCAAAAAAGATGGCTTCAAAAGTACTTTTGTTTCCATAAACTAAAACGAATTTACTATTTGGTTCCTCATTTAAAACATTTTTAACCATTGCCATTATTGGTGTAATTCCACTTCCTGCGGCAAAAGCAATATAGTTTTTTGAATTATTTGAATTGGGTTCTAAACAAAATTTTCCTTCGGGTTCACCAATTTCAATTTCTTGACCTTCTTTTAAAGTACGATTTGCATAAACCGAAAAATTTCCGCCACTTACCTCTTTTATAGCAACAGTTATCTTATCACTTTTTGTAGAAGAACAAATAGAATATGCTCTTCTTACTTCTTCACCATTAATTTCGGTTTTAAAAGTAATATATTGACCGGCAATAAAACGAAAATTATCTTTTAAATCATTTGGGATTTCAAAAGTAACTGCAACAGCATCTTTTGTTTCACGTTTAATTTTAGCAATTTTTAATCTATGAAATTTTGACATTTAAATACATTATTTTGAGTCTTCAAATGTACGAAAAACAATCTACTGTAAAGTCTTTTTGCAAAACGTCTTTAGTATAAAAAAACCTATATGTTTTTTGCAATAGCAGATGCAATAGAAATCATTTCTTCCTTAGAAATTTTTTCTTTTTTAATAAACTGAATATCTTCCATTGCTTGTAAAGGGATTAAATGCACATGTACATGTGGCACTTCTAAACCAATAACACTCATGCCAATACGTTTACACGGAATCGTTTTTTCTAAAGCAATAGCAATGGTTCTAGAAAAATTCATTAAATCTTGGTATAACTTTTGATCTAAATCAAAAAGTTTATTTACTTCTTTTTTTGGCACTACTAAAGTATGGCCTTTTGCATTAGGATTAATATCTAAAAAAGCAATAAAATTTTCGTTTTCGGCAACTTTATAGCAAGGTATTTCTCCTGAAATTATTTTTGTAAATACCGACATTATCTAGATATATTTAAAATTTCTAATTTCATGATGCCTGCTGGTATTTTTATTTCGGCAATATCGCCTACTTTTTTACCTAACAAACCTTTACCTATAGGCGAATTTATAGAAATTTTACCTGCTTTAATATCTGTCATGGCATCAGCGACTAAAGTATATTCAAATTCCATTTTAGTAACAATATTTTTAATTTTCACTTTAGATAAAGCCAAAACTTTAGTTAAATCTAAATTTGAATCATCTAAAACTCTTGCTTCAGCAACTACATTTTTAAGTTTTGCAATTTTAAATTCAAGATAAGATTGTTCTTCTCTAGCAGCATGATATTCGGCATTTTCACTTAAATCTCCTTTATCTCTTGCTGTAGCAATTGCTTTTGTTATTTTTGGTCTTTCTACGGTTTCTAATTGTTCTAGTTCGGCTTTTAATTCTGCCATACCTTCTTTTGTATAATAAGATACTTTACTCATAATTTTTACGTTTATAATGTATTCGGTATTAACTAAATATCCCGCCAAAAGCAAGATTAATTCAGCTTAACACACAAAAAAGTGTGTGGTTTCATTAAAAAATCTCAATACCAACAAATTATTGGTATGAGATTAGGTTGCAAAGATACAAAATTATTCTATTTTTACACTTATAATAACAAATTTCAAAATGAAACAAATATTCGGTTTATTACTTATTTTAAGTTTATTTTCTTGTGACAATACAGATGATAACAATCCTTTTTTACCTATTTTTCCTGTCAATTTTACAATTAATTTAAATTTAGCCGAAGGAATTAATTTAATTCATGATGGTAATCAAGAGATTTTTTTAGATCAAGGTATTAGAGGTATTATTGTAAAAAGGTTTAGTGCAACTAATTTTGTTGCTTTTGATTTGGCTTGCCCACATATAGAATTACAAAATTGTTCTACAATGACAGTAGAAGGTTCTATATTGATTTGTTTATGTGATGATGAACGGTTTCAAATTTTAGATGGTGCTTCGGTTAGTGGTAATGTAAATGTAACTGCTAGAAATTATAATGCGATTCTTAATGGCAATATTTTAAGGATTTCTAATTAAGCAGTTTTTTTATCAATGTGGTTAAGTTCTATTTATAGCAGCAAAATATACAGGTTGGTATTTTCGGATCACGTATAAAACTTGGGGAGTTATTAATAAACTAAATTTTCCAAAACACTTTAAAATCTTCAATCAACAATCTCCAATCGTTAATCTTTTTTTTTACATTTATGATGTTTTGAAAAAATCATCTTATAATTTTCCAACTTTTATACGTGACCCCAAACTCCTTTACAAATCGAAATACCAATGCAAATGTAGAATCATTTAATGCTAAAATAAAACTCTTTAGAGCAAATTTAAGAAGTGTATCCGATACCGATTTTTTCCTGTTTAGATTACACAAACTTTTTGCCTAATTCCCGTAAATAATATGCAATCCAATTTATTTCACTGATATACAGTCGGTTATTTAATTTTATGCGGAAATCTGCGAGTTCTACGAGCAAATAAACCCTAAACAATCTTCATTTTACGTAATAAAAACGAAGCATTCATGTTTTTACAAATTCCTTTTTTAAAGGTGTAATCAAAATGTAGTTCGTCGTTTATTATTTCGGCATCAAAGTAATAGTTTTTTACTTCTTTTAAAGTTTTGGTTATTTCACAAAGTGATAAATCATGCGTTGCAATAATACCTGTTGCTTTAGAGTTTACTAATTTTTCTACAAATTTACGTGAACCTATTGCTTTATCGTGTGAGTTTGTACCTTTTAGAATTTCATCTAGAATAATAAAATAACGTTCGTTTTTTATTTCATTAACTATAAATTTTAATCGTTTTAGTTCAGAGAAAAAATACGATTCGTCTTCAGACAATGAATCGCTTGTTCGCATACTTGTAATTAGTTTGATTGGCGAGTAATTAAAAGATTTTGCACAAACAGGCAGACCGACATTTGCCATAACAATACCTAAAGAAACGGTTCGTAAAAAAGTGGATTTACCAGCCATATTTGCACCTGTAATGATAAAAAACTCATCGTTTTTAATACTAAAATCATTATTAATTCTTTTAGTTTCGTTTAATAACGGATGACCTAATTCTTCGGATTTAATTGTCAATTTATCATCATTAATTATAGGGAAAGTATGGTTTGGATGATTAAACACATAATTAGCCAAAGAATTTTGTGCATCAAAAAAAGCAATGACTTCAAACCATTTTTCTACTTTGTCTTTGTATGTGTTAATCCATTTTTCTATTTTATAAACTTGCTTATAATCCCAAAGAGCAAAAGCGTTTCCGAAAATACCAAAAAGCATATTATTACGTTGATCTAGAGCGTCTAATGCTTTTGAAAATTCAATAAAAATAGTAGATGCTTTTTTATTTTCTGTTTTAATTAAATTTTGTTTTTCTATAAGTAAACTTGAAGTAAAATCTTCACTTTCAATTTGTAAAAGTAACTGATGGTATTGTTTGAAAGTATCTTTTGCTTTATTCGCTTCGCGATATAATTTTGTTACTTTTTTTAAATAAATGCCACTTATTCCTAAACCAATAAAAAACCAAATTACGATATAAGAAAAAGGTGCAATTGCAAAATAATTAAGTACAAAAACACTTAGGGAAAGAAAGAAAAATACACTTGGTAAAAATCTCATGAAGTTTGGTAAAAACGATTGATAATTCTGGACCCAATCTAGAATAGGTTTTGATTTAGTTTCCACCTGAACCAAACTTGCAGTTGCTGAAAAATTTTGCCTCCATTTTGGTTTTTCTGCTAATTCTTTTACTGTTTTTTGTTTTATTTTAATGTTTGTAATTTTATTTTCGGTTAATATATTTGCAAGTTTATCTTTACCCGATTTTGTTGCTGTTCTATTTATATACTGAAAGAAAGAATTTTCACCAAACAAATCTATATCGTAACTAAATTCGTGATTAGCGTTTAAATATTCAAAACCTATATCTAGAGCAGATTTATCGCCATTTATAACATCAATTTCTGTTTTATTTATGTGTATTAAGGCTTGTAACTTTTGTTTTTTATGTACTAAATTAGTGTGTTTTGAAATTAAAAATAAGAAAATGGCAATGCCACCAAGTATTATTGGCATGATTACTTTTGAGTTTCCAAAAAAATAATAAATACTAAAAGCGATTAATCCGAAAACAAGTAACCTCAACATACTTGATGTTAGTAATTGCTTTTTTATTTTAGATAATTCTTGCTCGAAATTTTGTTTTTCGGTTTTATAGAAATTTATTGGATTGTAATTCATATTTTCTTTTTTTGTCACGAATGCACAAATTTTAAGGTTGTTTTCGGTTTCAACCCTGCTAGGGTTTTAAACCCTAGCAGGGTTATTTAGGTATAAATTAATAATTGATAATCCCATTTTCTAAACTATAAATTTTTAACGCAGAATGTTTTTCTTTAATCATTTTAGTTGCTTTATAACTAGAGATTCCTCGATTACAGACAACTATATATTCCTTATTATTATCAATTTCTAACGTGAATAAGTCTAATTTTGATAACGGAATTTTATTCACAACTTTAAAAGGTAACTCGACTTCTACATCTTCCAAAACCGAAATAATTTCCACATCATTTATTTTATTTTTCAATTCGGTAGCAGAAATCAATAATTTTTCATCTTGTATTTCGCAATTAATATCTTGGTAGGTTTCTTTATTAAATTCATCTAAAATCATTTCTTTAGAAAAAATCTGTTTTAATTTCATTTTATATTGTGAATTTTCTAAACTATTGTAAATTAGTATTTGGTTGGTTAAAAGGTTTCCTGTATTGGTAACCAATTTTAAAACTTCATTTGCTTGCATCAAACCTATTATGCCAACTATTGTGTTTAATGTGCCAATTTCGGAACAATTTGGCACAGTTTCTTTTGGTATTTCGGGAAAAGCATCACGTAAATTACAAGTTTGTCTATTATTTTCTGACACATTAAAAGTCGCTACATAACCATCGAATTTATATAAAGAACCATAGATTAAAACCTTGTTTTTTATAACACAAGCATCGTTTAATAAATATTTAATTGGTAAATTATCGGTACAATCTAATAATATCTTATAATTGCTTATAATTTCAAAAATATTATTTTTAGATATAGCATTTGTATCAAAACTGACTTTAACAAAAGGCGAAATTTCATTAATATAATTTGCTAAAACTTGTGATTTTGATTTACCAATATCTTCAATTTTATAAAAAACTTGTCTGTGTAAATTAGATGCATCAACTACATCAAAATCTATTAAATGTAAATTGCCAATACCACTTGCTGCGAGATAAACAGAAGCAACACAACCCAAACCACCACAACCAATCACCAAAATCTTAGCGTTTTGCAACTTTTCTTGTCCTAAACTACCAATTTCTTTTAGGGTAGTTTGACGTTTATAAAGATTTTGTTTTGTTATTTTTGAATTCATAATTAAACGATAAAATTACAATGAATTTATTTTTAAACCAACAATATTAATAGTAAAATAGAATTAATTACATTTGTTTTATGAAAAATAAAATTTTATTGATTTGCTATTTACTGGTATCGCTAAATCTCTTTACCCAAATCAGTAATTTAACTGTAGAGTTTGATTTGCCAAATGCTTTAGAAGAAACCTCAGGTTTAATCCATTTTAATGAAAAAATAATTACACATAATGATTCTGGCGATGATGCAAATTTATATGAAATTGATTTAAACACTGGTTTAGTTACACGTATTATTCAAATTACAAATGCAGAAAATATAGATTGGGAAGACATTAGTCAAGATGATGATTTTATTTTTATTGCAGATATTGGTAATAATAATGGCAATAGAACCGATTTAAAAATTTATGTAATTAGTAAAATGGACGTGATTTTAAACAATTCGGTTACCGCAGAAATTATTCATTTTTCTTACGAAGATCAAGTAGATTTTTCGGATAATTCGCAAACAAATTTTGATGCTGAAGCAATGGTTGTTTATAATGATGATATATTAATTTTCACTAAAAACAGAGGCGATTTCAAAACAAATGCTTATAAATTCCCTAAATTTCAAGGCACTTATGTGGTAGAAAAAATTGGTACTTATGATGTGCAGGGTTTAATAACTGGTGCAACATTTAACTATGCGGATTTTAGTTTATTTCTTTCTGGTTACACGTTTGCTGGAGATTTACGGCCATTTTTAGTATATTTAAGCGATTTTGAAAATTTTGCTATTTTTGATGGCACAGTTGTAAAAACAGATATTACCTCAATAATTGGTTTAGGAAGTCAGCTAGAAGCAATTGCTAATTCTGGCGATGAACATTACTATTTATCTCGCGAAGAACGCAATGGTTTGCCTCAAAGATTGTATTCTTTTGTAAGTCAATATGTCTTAGATATTAATGATATTTCTGAAATAGAATTGGTTGTTTATCCAAATCCGTTTGTGAATGAAATCAAACTAATTTCAGATACCGAGATTATCAAAATAGAAATATTTGATGGTAACGGAAAGTTAATTTTAAGTAAAATAACTAATTTATCTACAATTAAAATTAGTGATTTTGCAAAAGGTAGTTATCAAATAAAAATATATACTTCTGAAAATATTATTGTTAAAAAACTGATAAAAATTTAAGCGTTATTTTTTAATTTCTTCGGAAGTTTTATTCACTTTAACTTTCAAACTTTCCTTATAAAACAAAATTTTATCTAAAACACATTTGTCACTAGCACCAATAATTTGAGCAGCCAAAATACCAGCATTTGTTGCGCCATCTAAAGCAACAGTTGCAACAGGCACACCACTTGGCATTTGTAAAATAGACAAAATAGAATCCCAACCATCAATAGAATTACGAGATTTAATTGGTACGCCAATTACAGGTAATGGCGATAAACTGGCAACCATACCTGGCAAATGCGCTGCGCCACCAGCACCAGCAATAATTACTTTTAAACCGCGTTTGTGTGCGTTTTTAGAAAATTCGAATAATTTTTCTGGCGTTCTATGTGCAGAAACAATATCTACTTCAATTTGTATATCAAAACTTTCTAAAATATCAATTGCACCTTGCATGATTGGTAAATCGGAATTGCTTCCCATAATAATGGCTACTTGTGGCATATTTCTTCAATTTTTTTAAATATAATTACAAAGATACAGTTTTTAAAATAATATAAATACCTCTAAATTGCATGTAGCATTTACTAATTAAAATGCTAATGTTCAGTCAAGAATGACTTGTAAACACATATTATACTAAATTTATTAATCGGTTAAATTTTTATAAATTCAAAATATGTGAAAATATTTTAAATATTACCAAAGAAACAAATTATCCTTACGGTTATTTTGGTTTAAATAAAATAGATACCAAAGTTTATATTTTTGAGTGAAAACATATAGAAACTTTTTTGTACATTTCGTCGTCTTATAAAAAAACAAAAGCATGAAAAAATTACTTATTGTATTCTCAATCTTAATTTCTCAAACTTTTTTAGCACAAACCATTTCTGGAATTGTATTAGATAAAGAAGAAAACCCTATAGTTTATGCAACCGTTCAAATAAACGACAACTTTGGTGTTATAACCAATGAAGAAGGTAAATTTGAAATAGAAACCGAAAAATTTCAACCAACTAGCGAAGTAAAAATATCTTTTTTAGGTTTTAAACAATTAATTTTTAAACTAAAAGACTTTGAATCTAAAACCTATTATTTAGAAGAAGAAATAAATACTTTAGAAGAGGTTTTTGTAAACGGAGAAAATTTATCTTTAGATGAAATTCTAAAAAAAGTGCAGGAAAATGCAGCAACAAATTATGTGAATACTAATTTTAAACAGCAAGTATTTCATAGAATGACTTTTGGTAATACTATGAAAAAATTCGATTTAGAATTCGAAAAATCTAATATTATCAAAAAAAGAGAACTCAAAAAAGTAAACAAATCTATGGATAGTGTTTTTGATAAAATGGTTAATGTTACTACAAAAAATTATTCCGATGTTTTGTCTAATTATTTTGTGGGTGAAAAAGACACTAAATTAGAAGTTATTAAAAGAACTTCTTTAATTAATAAAAAAAAAGATAAATCATCCGAAAAAATGTTAGAAGTTTTTCTAAATGTTTTTGCGAAACATTTAGAAAAAGGCGAAACTTATAAAGTGAAATCAGGTTTATTTAAAGTAACAGATTCTTTAGATATGGAAGAAGATTTTAAAACGGACAAAAAAGAACAGAAAACTAAAACTAAATATTTAAAATCAAAATATAATTCCATTTTTAAAAATAATAGTATTGTAAAAGATAGCAAACTTAATTTTATATTTAAAACAAATAAATATGAATATACTTTAAATAATACTTCCTATATAAATGGTGATATTGTTTATATAATTGATTTTAAACCTAAAAAATCTTCGGCTAAATATGTAGGTACTATGTACGTAAATGCAGATGATTTCGCTGTTGTTAAGGCAAAATTTCAATTGGCAAAAGGTAAAATTGTAAGTAAAATAAATTTAAAATTTGTTTTAGGTATGAAAATGATTAATAATGTTTTTAAGTCAGAAATTTTATTTCAAAAGAATAAAAACGGTAAATACCAATTTAAATTTATCAAACAAGAAACGGGTGGTTATGCGTATTTTAGTAGGCCTTTAAAATTCACTAAAAACCGTAAATCTAGATCTGATGAAAAGAAAATGCTAAAAATGCGTTTTTTAATGGAAGCGAATCAAACACAAAAAGATGAATTATTTTTTATTGAAAGTAGCGAAATTACTAACGAAAAATTTAAAAATATTGTAGAAAAAGAAAAATACAAAATACAAAATATACCTAAATATAGTTCAGAAATTTGGAAAGGTTATAATGTTTTAGCACCAGTGCAAGAAATTAAAGATTATGATACTGGTGAGTAATTTGTAATTTTTTAGTTAATTTTTAAAATCATATTTCAATTTTAAGTATTTTTGAAATATGGTTTTTCTATCTAAAAACGACCCTTTTCCAAATACAAATCTTGCAAACGAAGATGGAATTCTTGCTATTGGTGGTGATTTATCTATCGAAAGATTAATTACGGCATACAAAAACGGAATTTTTCCGTGGTACAATCAAGACGAACCGATTATTTGGTATGCACCAAAAAAACGCATGGTTTTGTTTCCTAAGGAATTAAAGGTTTCTAAAAGCATGCAGCAAATCATTAAAAAAAGGAATTTTAAAATTACATATAACCAAAATTTTGCAACAGTAATTCGTCATTGTAAAACCATAAACCGTAAGGATGAATTTGGCACTTGGATTACCAATGAAATGGAAAAAGCCTACATAAAATTACACAAATTAGGTATTGCTAAATCTGTGGAAGTTTGGTTAGATGATAAATTAGTTGGCGGTCTTTATGGCATAGATTTAGGTCATATTTTCTGTGGAGAAAGTATGTTTTCTTTAGTGAGTAATGCTTCCAAATTTGCTTTTATTAGTTTGGTACAAAAATTAGAAAAACAAGATTATAAAATTATTGATTGTCAAGTTTACAATCAACATTTAGCAAGTTTAGGCGCAAAAGAAATTTCTAAAAATGAGTTTGTGAAATTTTTGTTATAGAGTCAATTTTTATGACTCTATAACAAAAAAGGTGCTATGTCAATTTAAGTGGGTAATTAAAATAAATAATCTCGCAAAGACGCAGAGACGCAAAGTGTAAAGTCTTATTAAGTCGCCAAATGTTTGCAAAGTAAACATAATAGCGACTTAGTTCATTAGACAGACTTAACTTTGTGGCTTAGCGACTTTGCGAGAAAATAAATTACCCACTATAAACATGGAGCCACAAAGAATAACACTTTTAAAATTATTTTTTAATAATTTTTAACACTTTAGTTTTAGAATCTATCTGAACCTTAACAAAATATGTTCCAGAACTTAATAACGACATATCTACATTTATAAGAGATGAATTATTTGGTTTTAATCTAATTATTTCCTGACCAAGTAAGGTATATACATTAATGGAAGAAATTTGTTCATTTGCAGATAAAATTAACTCATTTGTAACAGGATTTGGATAGTAATTAAAATTAAACAATGTGAAATCATCTTGACTAACAGTTAGATTATTATATTCATCTACTTTAACATCATCGATTAAAATGTCATTAAAAAAAGAATCCCCTGGACTATTTTCTTCAATACTAAACTCTATTTGTATTAAGTTTTCGGTAATAACAGTAGATAAATCAAAAGTAAAAACTTGCCAACCATTGGTTGATGCTTGTAAAGTTTGAATGGTTGAACTAACTCCGTTAGATTGATGTATAATTACATTTAAAGTATTGTACGTATTATCATCTGTATTATAACTATACACAGCATATTGAACTGTAGGTTGTGTAAGTGAAGATACATCTATTACAGGAGTTCTTAAATTACTAATCTGCCCAACTCCATTTGGAGTAGAACCATCTATCCAAGCAAAATTGGTTCCTCCGCCATCTGTATGATCACCAGCAGATGCTGCTTGATAATCAGGATTTGTATTAAAATTCCATGATTCACTACCAGACTCAGTCCAACAATTAGGTGTATTAAAACTTTCAAACTCTTCTATAAAAGGAACTCCAAAGTCACTACAAAGAGTTGTAAAACTAATCGGTCCAATCCAAGAACTATCATCATCACCCGGATTTGCACCACAATTTGCTCTAAGATAAACATCGTAATTTGTGTCTGAATTTAAACTTGTTAAGTTATAAGAATTTGTTGCTGTTGAAACAATTGTTCCGTTTCCTTGAGAAAAACCATCTAAACCGTATTCTATTTCCCAATTTGTTTCTGTACCACCATTTATCCAATTTAATTCAGCAGTGTCAAAAGTTATGTTGGTTATATTAAGATTTGAAGGTGCTGGACAACTAATTAATGTTGTAAAACTAATTGGTCCAATCCACGAACTATCATCATCACCCGGATTTGCACCACAATTTGCTCTAAGATAAACATCGT
>CAYQTF010000041.1:0-5381 GCA_964420345.1 uncultured Flavobacteriaceae bacterium | reverse complement strand
CATCTAAACCGTATTCTATTTCCCAATTTGTTTCTGTACCACCATTTATCCAATTCAAATCAACTGAAGTTGTCGTTACATTTGTAGCATTAAAATTTGATGGACTTGGACAACCTATATTATACGCACGATATTCAAAATCATCTAAATAAACAAAATTATCATTATCAATTGAAAAGAAATTTACTCCTCCTAAACTTGTTGGTATTGTTCCAGAATTGTCTGTAAAAGGTGTAAATTCATTTATTACTATATTTCCATCCACTTTAAATTCCCAAGTTGCAGAAGAAATACCACTTGTTAAGTCAAAATTCATTTCTATATTAAACCATTGATTATGAGGAAAGTTAAAACTAATATCTCCATTAAATGAATTATCGATATGACCAACTCCAGAGTTATTATTTGCTTCATTAAAATGAATATTTCCAACGAGCCATTCACCACCATTTATAGGAACTTGACCTTGTAAATTAAAATATCCTGTACTATTTGATGGAATGTACATCTTAAATTTTAATGTCCAATGACCAGAAGTTTTGTTTCCTAAATCAAGAACACCATCTGTAACATTATCATTTGGTATATATAATGATTTTGTACCAGAAAAAGCAATATTATCTGTTACTTTAAAATCATCGCCGCCACCAGGAAAGTTATCCCAACTTGTCCATTGACATTGGTGTAGAGTTCCAACAGGATAGTTTTCTATATTATCAAACCAAGGTGTGTTAAAATTACAATTAGTATTTACATTTACTGGTCCGAACCAAGAACTATCATCATCACCAGGGTTTGCACCACAGTTTGCTCTAAGATATACATCGTAATTTGAATTAAAACTTAAACCTGTTAAAGTATAAGGGTTTGAAGAGGCTTGAACGATAGTTCCGTTTCCTTGCGTAAAACCAGTTGAACCATATTCTATTTCCCAGGCGGATTCTGTATTACCGTTTGTCCAACTTAAATCAATTGTTGTATCGGTATTGTTTAGAGCAACTAAATCGGTTGGATCTGGACAAGTTGGTGCTTCAAATACTTGAATGTCATCTATAGACATATCGCTTTCATAACCTGTACCTCTAATTCCTCTAAATCTAATTTGAATTTCGCCTGTATATGCTGTTAAAAGTAATAATTGCTCTGTCCAGTCGTCTGAGCCTGATGTATGTTGTTGGCCTGTAATTACAATTTCATCATCAAACCAAGTTCCGTTATTAAAAATATCTACGTGTAAAGAACCCATATTTGCTCCATACATGTGATAATAAAAAGATAATTGCGGAATACTCATTGTAGACAAATTAATTAATGGTGTGTATAATTCTGCAATATCTCCTGTGTTGTAACCACTAGATTCTGTATAAAAATATTTTGAACCACTATTACCCGAATTTGGACCTGTATCAAATGATGGAGTACTTCCAAACTCACTTAAATCCCAACGATAAGCATTTGTTGTATTATTTGGTGAAGAAGACCAGCAGTTTTCAATATTAGAAGAAGTTGTACCTTGATGTGTTTCTACATTATCTATCCAAGGAGCGTTTAAAACATCACAAAGGGTCATAAAAGCAATTGGTCCTAACCAAGCGCTATCATCATCACCTGGGTTTGCACCACAATTTGCTCTTAAATAAACCTCGTAATTGGTTGCTGGATTTAATCCTGTTAAAGAATGTGAATTTGTTGTTGTTGGAACAATTGTTCCTGTACCTTGAGTAAAACCGTTTAAACCATATTCAATTTGCCAGTTAGTTTCGGTATCTCCTGCCATCCAATTTAATTCTACGGAATCTCCTAAGATATTATTAACTTCAAAATCAAACGGATTTGGACAAGAAATACTAGAACAAATTACGCTTGCATCCCAACCAGAACTTATTACAGAACCATCGGATGTAAACCAAAAAGTTAAAGCGCCAGTTCCGTGAGTAGAAGTAAATGATCCAGGGTTAGTTGAACCATCAAATATTCCCAATTGAGGTGATGAAGTGTTTGGACCATCATAAATTCTTAAATAATCATAACCACCTTCCGTATTAAAAGAATTAAATTGCACGGTAACTACATTAAAACCTGTACTTGGTGCAATGGTCGTTATAATATTTTCTCCATTTGAATAGTTTCCGCCTGCTCCACCAGAATCGTAAAAATTATCGCCGCTACAAAAATCTGCACCTGTGGTAAAAATTGAAGATAAAGTCCAATCGCTAAAATTACCAGAACCACAACTAGATCTTACATAAGCGATATAATCCGTAGAAGAATTTAAACCTGTAATTGTAAAAGGATTTGTTGGCGCAGAAACACCAATTCCTGTTGGCGAATTACCAGTTTCTACTACTTCGATTTCCCAAGAAGTTGCATTTCCGTTTTCTGTCCAATTTACTAAAGCGTTGTCAATTAAAACATTAGAAACATTTACATTGGTTGGTGCAACACAAAAAGTTACAAAACTAAATACCGAAGAGAAGTCACTAGAACCACATTCATTATTCATTTTTACTCGCCAAAAATATTCTGTATCAAAATCTAAATTTGTTGCTTGATATTGATTTGTAATAGAATTTCCTGTTTCAATAATCGTTGTAAATCCTGCATCTTGTGCTATTTCAATAGCATAAGAAGAGGCATTTAAATCAGTATTCCAAATTAAGTTTACATTTGGATCAATACTTGTTTCACCATTTGTTGGAAATTGTAAAGTTGGTATCACTAAATTACTATCAAATACATGTAAACTAACTGTTGAAGTTCTAGAAACACTTGGTGCAGTTCCAACAATGTCAAAATCATAAGAACCAACTGTTACATTTTGTGTATTACTAACTGTAACTTGAACATTTGTACCATCGGTAGTTGCAGATATAGGGTTAAAACTTATATTTGATCCTGCTGGTATATTAGTAGCTGCAAAAGTCGTAGTTTCAGAAAAACCTAAAAAAGTATTGTAGGTAAAATTATAAATTGCATTATTAGGTTGACAAACTTCCACATCTGTTTCAATAAAATTCATTATAAATTCAGATGCTTGAATATTAATATTGGAAGAATTTATTGCAAAATAAATATTGTTTGTTGGTTTAACCATAATTCTTCCTTGGTTACTTGTTGGTACGTTTGGCAGTAAAAATGTTTCCGAACCGTCATTACTAGTATTAGCAACCAAAGTATGAGGATAAGTAAAACCACCATCTACCGAAAGTAAAATAGTAACCGAATTTGTATTTATTGGTGCTTGATTTGTATTTGCAACATCCCAATTTACAGTAACATTTGTACCAACATCCCAAGTTTCTGAAGACGATTGTGATGTAACTTGAAATGGTCCAGCACTTGCATTAACAGTAACTGTCATTTCATCGCTTGCTGTTTGAGGACCAAAAATGGCATTATCTCTAACCGTAAAACGAATATCCATTGTTCTGCTTACAGATGGTAATACTTCCCAAGTTGGTGTTAAATTACCTGCAATAACATCGCTTATTTGTGGAATATATCTAATTGGTATGCCAACTGGTAATTTAGACCTAAACATTGGTCCTTGTGTTCTTGTTGGTGAAGGTGCGCTTGAAGAAAACGGATTTTCAGGATCATTTTCTTCCCAGCAAAAAGATAAATTATCTCCTGCATCTACATCAGTTCCAACGCCTTCTAATTTAAAAGCGGTTGATTTTGGTATTGTGTAATCATTGCCTGCATTAGCAGTAGGTTCTGTATTACCTGAAGGAATTAATTGCGCACAAGAACTATCAAACCTTGTCCATTGATTAGTATCTCTTATGTCAACATAGTTAAAATAATCATCTGGAAAACTTTGCACATTTGCAGGACAAATACCAGCATAACCCATTATGGTACTTCCTGAACCAGGTTCTACCTCTTGTAAACCCGCAGAAGATCTACAATTAGAACTACTTTGTACGTGATAACCACCAAATTGATGTCCAAATTCATGACTTACAATCATATTAAAATGATCTGAGTCTGGTGCGCTATGTACTGTATATGCTTGACCTTTTGCTCCAGGAGTACAAACACAGGCAATACAACCTGCATTACCGTAAATTGAGCCTTCGTGACCAAATAAATGACCTACATCGTAATTAGAACTACCAATTGCTGTGTCTATCGCATTTTGAATTGCACTATTACTAATATTATATGGATCTGTTGCTGGGTTTAAAAAAATTAAAGCATCGTTATTAGGTACTAATTCCATAGTTACTGAAAAATCTCTTTCAAATATTCCGTTAACTCTTGTTAATGAAGTGTTTACTGCTGCAAGAACTTTTCCTTTTCTTTCGGCATCGCTAGTTTCTGTACCATCTAACCAAAACTGAGAAAATTCACCTGTTGTAGATATAGCAACTCTATATTTTCTTAAAAAACCATCAACAGATCTCATATCATTATTTGAAGTTGAATTTTTTGCTGTTTCGATTGTTTCACATTCAAAATCAGATACATCACTCATTAAATTTCTGGAATAAACAGCATATGAATTTTCGGAAATATTTATTGATTTTATTAAAGTTGTTGGTCTATTCTCATTAGAAATAATAACATTTATACCTTGTGAAGGAGCATAACTTAGTCTAATAACTGCATTGTTATCTATACCTTTACCAACATAAGATTTAATATTTGGGTATCTACTTGCTAAATCTGGGTGTAAGTTAGAGGCTTCAAATATTTGATATTTTTTTATTTCTCCAAATTCATTTGGCAATTCAATTAGTATGTTTGAATTGGTGTTATTTGCTCTTAATGGGGCATTAAATAACTTACTTTTTATGTCTTTAATTTTTAAATTATATTGTTGAAAATCTGTTGGTTGATCAACAAGATTCTCAAAATTTACTTTAGTTAAAGATTTTTCCCAATAGGCAGACTGCGAAAAAGAACTAATAATAAAAAAGAATAAAATAATAAAGGTAATTAATTTTTTCATGATTTTAAATTTAGAAATTTTTTTTATGTCTGTAAATATACTATTTTATTAGGATTTATTGTTCCTGTAATATTTGGAGAAATTAATCAAAGAACATCTAAATAAAAGGTATTAAACCTCAAAACAAGTCCTGAACCCATATAATAGTTCCGATACCGACACTTCGGTACGGAAGGCCCATCACGCTAAAAACGTGATAAAAGAGTCGAGGTATTAAAACGAATACTTCACTAAAAAAGTGGGTTTAGTTCGGTTTACCAAACCAAAGGCATGGTTAACTAAAAAACTAAAAAAACTCTAAATAATTTTTTAGAATTTAACGAATAAACTCTTTTTTTGATTATATTTTGTATTATATAATAATTTAATCAATTCAATTCAAAAAAATACTTATATTGCAATAAAATTAGTACTTAACAGTGTT
>CAYQTF010000040.1:0-18840 GCA_964420345.1 uncultured Flavobacteriaceae bacterium | reverse complement strand
GACGTACTCCACGTCCCAAACGTGGCGCGATAACCGGGCTACGCTACACCCCGAAAAATAAATTTCGAGTGCAAATATATAATTAAATACAATCTACACAAGATTATTTAAAATAAAATTTTACGATTACGTTTATTGTGTTATAGATTAAATAATATACATCAAATAAGGATTTGTTTTTTATCTTTGTAATTCAAATAAAAATATATTTTAATGCTAATAATTGGTATCGCTGGCGGAACAGGTTCAGGTAAAACAACAGTTGTTAATCAAATTTTAAATCAAATAACTGCGGAAGAAATTTGCGTAATTTCACAAGATTCTTACTATAAAAAAACGAATGATTTAACATACAAACAAAGAACTGAAATCAATTTCGATCATCCAAACGCAATTGATTTTGAGTTATTGGTAACTCATTTAAAAGATTTGAAAAACAATAAAGTAATCGAACAACCAGTTTATTCTTTTGTTTCGCATAATAGAACAGAAAACACACTTAAAACGCATCCTAGAAAAGTAATTATTGTAGAAGGAATTTTAATTTTTAATAATTTAGAGTTACGAAAATTATTTGACATTAAGATTTTTGTACATGCAGATGCAGATGAGCGTTTAATTAGAAGACTGCGTAGAGATATTAAGGAAAGAGGTCGTGATTTAGACGAAGTTTTAGATCGATATCAAAATACATTAAAACCTATGCACCAACAATTTATAGAACCTACAAAGAATTTTGCAGATATTATAATACCTAATGATAAATATAATACGGTTGCAATCGATATTGTTAGAACGGTTATAAATCAAAAATTAACTTAATTATGTTAAAAAAAATGAACAAAATGACTAAGTTAATGTTAGTTATTTTTATTGCTTTTTTAGTTTGGATGTTATTTTTTGATGAAAGTTCTTTTCTAAACAATAGAAAATTGAATAAAGACATTAATACTTTAGAAAAAGAATCTAACTATTATAAAGACGAAATTTCTAAAGATCAAAAAATGATTAAAGATTTAAACACTCCAGATTCTTTGATAAAATATGCTAGAGAAAAATATAAAATGAAGAAAGAAAATGAAGAAATTTTTTTAATTGAATTTGATACCATTAAAAAATAAATATTGTGAACTTATTTAAAGACTTTCAATCAGTATCTTCTAAAGCTTGGAAGCAAAAAATCCAAATGGATTTAAAAGGTGCTGACTATAATACTACATTAATAAATCAAACTAATGATGCAATTAAAATTAAACCGTTTTATCATTCTGATAATTTTAAATCACTAGAAATACCAGATTTAAATAATGACTTTTCTATTTGTCAAACTGTTTTTATTGCAGATGAAAAAATAGCATGTAACATTGCAATTAATGCTTTAAACAAAGGTGCGACAACAATACGTTTTATTGCAAACAAAGTCTTTGATTTAGATTTTGTTTTAAATCAGTTAAAAAAACAAACAGCGTTTAACTTTATATTTAATCTCAATTTTTTAGACGAAAAATTTAATTCTAAAATTAAAAAAATAAACACAAAATTAAATTGCATTTTTAATTTAGATGTAATAGGTAATTACGCAAAAAATGGTAATTGGTTTAAAAGTCAAATTTTAGATATTAACAATACTAAAATTAAAAATTCTATTTCTATAAATGCTAATTTATACCAGAATGCTGGAGCAAATAAAGCACAACAAATAGCGTACGCTTTATCACATTTAAACGAATATTTAAATGCTAATATACTAAATAATAATACGCTTATAAGCTGTACTTTTTCAGTAAGTAGTGATTATTTTTTCGAAATTTCAAAATTAAGAGCATTTAGATATCTATTTAACAAATTAGTTGCAGAATATAATACAAAACCACAATTACAGATAATTGTAGAACCGTCATTACGAAACAAAACTATTTACGATTACAATATTAATATGTTACGTACAACTACAGAATGTATGAGTGCAATTTTAGGTGGTGCTGATATTATTAGTAACGTTTCTTACGATACGATTTACCATAAATCAAATGATTTTGGAGAAAGAATTGCAAGAAATCAATTAATTATTTTAAAGGAAGAAAGTTATTTTAATGAAGCAAGTAATATTGCTAAAGGTTCTTATTATATAGAACAATTAACTTATGAATTAACAGAAAATTCCTTAAAATTATTTAAAGAAATCGAAAATAATGGTGGTTTTATAACACAACTTAAAAAAGGAACGATTCAAAGAAAAATAAACGAATCGGCAAATAAAGAACAATTACAGTTTAATGCAAATGAAATTATTTTAGTAGGAACAAATAAATTTTCCAATGAAAATGATAAAATGAAAGACAACTTACAATTATTTCCTTTTGTAAAAAAACAACCAAGACAAACTAGTATTCAACCTATTATTCCGAAACGATTAGCAGAAAAATTAGAACAGGAAAGGTTAAAACAAGAGAAGTAGAAAATAGAAGAAAGACATAATATCGCTACGATGTAAGACTAAAAAACTTTGTGAACCTTTATGTTTCTTCGTGAATCTTTGTGAAATAACATTTAAACCAAACACTAACAATGAAAAATATTTTCGAAAATACAGAAGTAGCATTTTCAACTAAAACGGATACCGAATTAGAACGTGCCTATTTTTTATTTAAAATGATTCAGTCAGAACCTTTAGTTCGCATTGGCACTGCAATTACAAAATTTGCATTAAAAGCACATATGCCAGTAGAACAATTAATTAGAGCATCTGTTTTTGATCATTTTTGTGGCGGTATTACCGAAGAAGATTGTAAAGAATCTATCATAAAAATGTATCGTAAAAATGTACATTCCGTTTTAGATTATTCCGTTGAAGGAAAAGAAACCGAAGAACAATTTGATTTAGCAATGCTTAAAACCTTAAAAATATTAGATTTTGTAAAGGAAAAAGATAGTATTCCGTTTGCAGTTTTTAAACCTACAGGTTTTGGTAAATTCGAAAACTATCGTAAAATAACCGAAGGAGAAACTTTGTCGGACATCGAACAATTAGAATGGAATAGAGTTATAGAAAGATATGAGAAAGTATGTCAGAAAGCATTTGATAATGATGTACCGTTATTAATTGATGCCGAAGAATCTTGGATGCAAACTGCAGCAGATGATTTAATCGAAAAGATGATGGAAAAATACAATACTAATAAAGCCATTGTTTTTAGTACATTACAAATGTATAGACATGATAGAATGGCTTATTTAAAAATATTACATCAAAAGGCAAAAACAAAAAACTATTATATTGGCATGAAAATAGTTAGAGGTGCTTATATGGAAAAAGAGCGTGATAGAGCAAAAGAAAAAGGTTACGAATCACCAATTTGCAAAGACAAACCAGAAACGGATGCTAATTATAATACAGCAATTACTTACATGATGGAACATGATAAAATGGCTGTTTTTGCTGGCACACACAATGAAGATAGTTCTGTTTTATTAATGCAACTTGCTAAAAAACATAACATTAAAGATAATGACCAACGTATGTGGTTTGGTCAATTATATGGTATGAGCGATCATATTAGTTTTAATTTGGCAGTAAAAGGTTATAATGTTGCAAAATATTTACCTTTTGGACCTGTTAAAGATGTAATGCCTTATTTAATACGTAGAGCGGAAGAAAATACTTCGGTTGCTGGACAAACTTCACGTGAATTGAAATTGCTAAAAACAGAGCGGAAACGTAGAAAGTTAACTAAGTAATTAACGATGGTTTGTGGTTTTAAAACTTATTAAAACTACTTCTACAGTCTTATCATTTAATACTTTATTGATTAATTTAAAATTTCGTTCACGCAAACCTTGTGTAATCCACATGTATTTTTTTCTGTTTGGAAAGTATTTATTTAGAATAGTATAATCTAAATAATTACTTGAAATACCAATGTTTGGTTGTTTTTCAAGAACTTTCCTTATAATGTTTAAACTTTTATTTAATTGATCAGGATTCATTTTAAACATATTATATGGCAAATAATAAATAACTTTAAAACCATTATTTTCAAATAACGGCAATGCTTCAGGGAATCTTGTTTCTATTAAAATTTTACTTTTTGAATAATCATTTTTACTAAAAATACTTACTAATTTACTTAAGATTAGATCATTATTATATTGCTTTAAATTTTTTATATCTAACCATAAATAGGGTTGTTTATTTAAACTTGCTATATAATCAGAAAAACTTAAATGTATCGATTTTGTCGGCGGATGATTTACGTCTAAAAAATTGTTCTCTTTATCATAAACTAAATCTAATTCAATACCTTTAAAATATTTTGATGCAATATTTGCTTTTGCAATAGAGTTGTTTCGATGTGCCCAAATTTTATCATAATGTCCCAAAAATTCTAAACGATATGGCAAATATTTATATAAATTTTTAAAAAAAAAAATTACGATAATAAATATGATAACTCTTTTAATCCATTTTGTCATAATTACCTTTTTTAATTATTCTTGATTTCGTTTTAAAATTAGAATTAAAAATACTTTTTTCTTTATCAAAACCTTCAAATTCAATATTAGACAAATCAGAAAAACTATGAAAAAAATCTTCTAAAATATAACTTCTATTTGTTATTGAATTTGAAATGATAAAATCTGGATAACTAGATTTATATTTTTCTGACAACCAAAGAATAAAAGGTACATCAAGCATTGGTTTGGTACTATAGTAAGAATTATGCCCCATAAAATCAAAAGTATCAAATAATTCATCTCCATGATCAGAAAAATATAACACGTAACTATTTAAGTTTTTTGATTTAACTTTTTCAATTATTGTTCTTACAATAGAATCATTATACCTTACCGAATTATCATATTCATTAATAAAAGCGATAGACTTTTTAGTTTTAAATTCTGTTTTTACATTATCATCTTTAAAGTAATTAAATTTATTCGGATACCTGTTTTTATAAAAAACATGTGTTCCCATTAAATGAAGAAAAATAACTCTTTTTTTATTTGAGTCATTTAAAATACTATCTAGAGTTGGTAATAATATTTCATCATATGCAATAGCATCATAATCTTGCGTATTTAAAAAATATTTATAATCTGCTGCATTTCCAATTAAACTAGACACACTTTCATGAAAACCTACTGGTCTTTGATTAGAAACCCAATAAGTTGTAAAATTTGCATTGTTTGCTAATTGAATTATAGATGCATTGTTAATATTATAATTTTGATTTTCAAAATCTATTTGAGTTAAAATTTTTTCTAATGCTAGAATAGTATGTACATCTGTTGTTATTACATCATTAAAAATAAATAAATCATCTTTAATTTTGGTAAGTAACGGATTTGTATTTCGATGATAATCATATAATTGCATATGCCAACGCGAAGTCGATTCGCCAATAACTACAACATAAGTTTGTGCTTCATCTTTAGAGGAAATAACCTTAACATTTTCATTTTTATTTAGGGATAACACTTCTTTAAATCGTTTTTTAAAGTCTGAATATTCATTATAAGAATAGATACTTTTAATCAAAATATTTTCATCCGATAATTTATACTGAATTAAAAAAGCAATTATTAATAGCGTAATAACACTAATAGTTTTGTGAAATTTAAAATAAATATTTAAGTTTAATAGTTTAATTAAACTATTGTTTTTCTTGTAAAGAAAAAACAATAGTGTTAAAAATGAAACAATGTAAAACAGATATAATAAACCTAATTTATAATCTAAGTAACTAGTGAGAAATTCAGAAGCCTCTTTTGTATTGGTTTCAAACATTAAATACAAAACCGATGAACTTAATTTTGCTTTAAAATTATAATAAAAACTTAATTTAATGATTAAAAAAAAGAAAAGCACAAAGTAAACTAGGGCTAAATACAATTTCCTGAATTTAATTTTAGTGATTAAGAAATAGGCAATAAAAAAAATAAAAGATAACATGCCAAAAGCAATAACTTCTTTTAAATAGTCTTTTAAACTTGGTATAAACTTAAAACCTAATATTATTAAAGTTAATAAAGGATAAAAAATAAGTAAAATTAAGTAAGAGAAAGTCTTTAGGTTTAATTGTTTCAAATTAACTATTTTAGTTTAACAAAAATAATCTATTTTAGATTTAAATAGTTAATATTAAATAATTTATTTTAGTGGTTACTACTCCTGAAGTTTAAGTATAATGGTAATGATGAAAATAATTGACATCTAGAACTCTATGAGTGCCAATATTCATACGAATATTAACGCTTTCTGGATTGAAAATTATTATTATCAAATGACTTTAACCATTAATAAGGGCAAATCTTATAATTTTATAATTTTAAAAACCGAATTTTTTATATGTACAAAGTAAATACCTGGTTTTAGAGTACTAATATTTATTGCGTTGTTGTTTTCTAATTTATTTTTAAGAATTAATTTTCCTTCTATGGAAAAAATTGAATAATCTAACGAAATAGTGTTTTCAAAATTAAAAGTAATTGAATTTTTACTGGGTATTGGATATATTGAAGGTAACAAAAATTCATTTTCGGTAATCGTTAATGTATTAAAATAATTATCTAAAAAAATAAGTCGTTGCTCTAACCAATCATTCATATAATTTAAAGACTGTGTATCAAACGGGTAATTGGGGAAAACCATAGATTCTCTTTCAAATACATTATTAGAATTTAATTCATTATAAGCATCTGAAATATAACCATTAAGATTATCATTAGATAGTATATTATCACGTAATTCAAACCATCTAGTTTTTAAATCTTGATAGAAGTTTTGTGGGTTTTCGGTTAATAATCTATAATATAAACCATTTTGAAGTATGTCATCTGTTGTATTATCTTGTTCGCCATTCCAAATAGCACCTAAATTACCATCTAAATCCCACGGAATATTAAAATAAACTTCATCGGTTTTGTATTTAGCAACATAGATGTTTTTACCTGTATTATCGGTTGCTCGTATTAAGTTTAAAAACAAAAAATAATCAATACAATTTTCTTTATTAAAATTTGACCAAATTTCACTTTCAAAAGTTTCATTATTAGAATTTATTGCAAAATCAATATAATCATATAAATTTTCCCAATTTGTAATTTGATTTTCTTTCGGGTATTTCATTTCAAAACCTCCCCAAATTCTACTATCATTATCAAAGTCTGGCAAATCAGAATACGTAGTATTGCCCCAAGTAAAACCTTTATAAAGTTCTCCTCTAATATTATCATTAAAACTTTTTAGTTGTAATAATTTTTTGTCAATTTGTTCAGAAAGTAAATAAATACCAGTATAAATATTATTCAAAAATAATTCTGCAAACAATACATCTGCACCAGATTTTGCAGTTTCTTCATCTTCTAAATAATACGGATGATGGATTGATAACCATAGTTTATGTGCAATATAGGATCTAATTCTAAGTGGTTCATTATATAATGCATCTAAAACCCAATCGTCGTCATTTCTTAAATCTCCAAACTGAAAATTTTGATTATTTTCTCCAGTTTCATCAGTCCAAAATTCTAAGTCATACGTTTTTTTAGGAAATGATTGTGAAGTGCCACCTCTAAGTTCTATGCCAACAACAGAGTCAACTATCTGATTACTATCTGAATAAACAAAATTTGCAACAACTTTTGGTTCATCTTCAATTATATTGGTAGTTGAAATATTTATTATTGGTAAGTTGGTAATAAAAAAATGATATTCAATAGAGTCTTTTAAAAGAGTATATTTTGTGCCAAATTGAAGAGACAAAGGAATTTCTTGAAACTGATAACTTACATTATTAAAATTTATAATAATTTCGGTATGACTTGTTAAGTCATCATAATCCTCAATATTTTCAAGTTGACTTACAATTATTAAATTGGTTTGATCAATACCAAATTTATTTTCGCTTATATTTATGGTTAATGTTTGTGCAACAATAACTTTTGATATTAGTAAAAATGTAATTAAAAAATATTTCATACTTTTACTTTCAACAAATATATACAATGTTTTTATAATGAAAAAATACATAGCACTTTTAAGAGGAATAAATGTTTCAGGGAAAAATAAAATTTTAATGAAAGATTTAAAAATATTATTCGAGAACTTAAATTTCATAGATGTCATTACTTACATACAAAGTGGAAATGTGATTTTTAAAACTACTATAAAAAGAGATTTTTTAGCCGAAATAATATCTAAAGAAATAAAAAATAAATACGATTATGATATTTCAATTATAATAAAAACACCAACCGAAATACGAAATCTTGTTAAGAACAATCCTTTTTTAATTGATAAAAATATAGACTCTAAAAAATTATATATTACTTATTTAGATAGAATTCCTACAGAAACTATAAAATTAGATGCTTTTGATTTTGGCAAAGATATTTACACAATTAAAAATGATATTGTTTATTTGAAATTTGATTTAGGTGCTGGAAAATCGAAATTATCAAATAATATAATCGAAAAAAAATTACAAGTAATTGCCACTACAAGAAATTGGCGAACAACAAATAAATTAGTTGATTTATGTAAAAATGTTATTACGTAAAAACGTTTTGCAAAACGTCTTTACAAAAACGTTTACCTTGGTATCTCAATACTTTCTAACATTTGTTTAATGACTTGCTTACTAGTTACGCCTTCCATTTCACGTTCTGGTGTTACAATAACTCTATGTTGTAAAACTGGTATTGCGCTACGTTTAATATCATCAGGCGTTACAAAATCACGTCCTTCCATAGCAGCAAACGCTTTGGATGCTTGTAAAATAGCCAAAGATGCTCTTGGCGATGCGCCTAAATATAAAAACGGATTCTCACGTGTACTCGTTACTATTTTACCAATATAATTTATTAAATGTTTCTCGATAATAATTTCCTGTACTTGCTGTTGAAATTTCTCTACTTGCTTTGCAGTTAATACTCCTTGCACAACATCTACATTTTTTAATTCTTTTCTATTATGATGTGTTTCAATTATTTGAATCTCTTCATCTAAAGTCGGATAGTCAACTTCTATTTTGAATAAAAAACGATCTAATTGTGCTTCTGGTAAGCGATAAGTTCCTTCTTGCTCTATCGGATTTTGTGTTGCGAAAATCAAAAAAGGCGGTTCCATTTTATAGGTATTTCCATCAATAGTTATTTGTCTTTCTTCCATTGCTTCAAAAAGTGCTGCTTGTGTTTTTGCTGGTGCACGATTAATTTCGTCAATCAAAACAATATTTGAGAAAATTGGCCCTGATTTAAATTCAAATTCAGAATTTTTCATATTATAAACTGAAGTTCCTAATATATCACTCGGCATTAAATCTGGTGTAAATTGAATTCTGCTAAAAGCTACCTTCATAGTTTTAGCAATTAATTTAGCCGTAATGGTTTTTGCGACTCCAGGAACACCTTCAATTAAGGAATGTCCGTTTGCTAAAATAGAAGCAATTAACATATCAATCATATCTTTTTGACCGATAATGATTTTACCTAATTCATTTCGTATTGCTTCTACTCCATTTCTTAACTCGGTTAAATCAATTCTATTTTTAAATTCTAAATTTTCGTTTTGTGGTGTTTCTTCCATTATAATTTTGTTTTTTTATAAAACTTATCTATTAATTTATTTAATGTCACTAAAGAATGCTCCTTAATATCCGTACTATTATTCAAATTTACCAAATAATTTACCAATCGATTAATTTCATCTTTTGGTATGCCTGTTTTTTGATGTAATCGTTTTTTGAAATCTTCGTTTAAATTTTGAGTATCTAACAAATAGGTATTTCGAATATATTCTAAGAAAAACGTTATTTTTTTAACTACAATATCTTTTGGTTCGCCATTATCATAATACAAATTACCGATTGTTTTTGCAAATGCAATGGAAGTGTTTTTCGGTTTATTAATAATCGGAATAATTCGTTGTCTGCGTTTTGCTTTAAAAATAATAAACAAAATTAGTCCAAACCAAATTAGTCGCCAAGCCCAACGTAATGCTGGTTGCGATAAAATAAACCGTAATTCACTATCAATATATTCAATGCCTGATTTGTTGTGATTATCCCAATATAAAATATCTGCTTCTAAGTACGAAAATGCCGATGCAACATAATTTGCATGGTTATCTTTTAGCATATTGTAATTAGTAAAAGCGAAAGGTTGTAAGTTTATATAAAAATCACCATTGCCATAATTAATCTTCACAAAGTCGATATATTCTTCTTCTTTTAAATTGTGATAACCTAAAACGGTTGTATTTTCTTTATCTAATTCGTTAAAATGATATGTCTCAAAACCTTTATTAAATAAATATTTGTCTTTGGTTTTTAAATTTTTATTAGAGAAATACAATTCATTTTTAATAGTATCTTTATAGTTATAAAAATATTTTCGCTCGATTTCAAATTTTAAGGTATCTTTTAAATATTCAGGAAAAGCATTTGACGCCATAAAAACAGTGTTTCCGTTATTTACAAAATCTAACAATTCTATAATAGATTCTTTATCAATTTCTAATTTATCGTTAATAAATATATAACTCGTTTTATTTTTATCTGTATTAATATACGATTCTATTAATTGCTCATAAGCAGATTTTTCGACAGCTACAATTTCGGTATTTGGAAATAAATTGGTTAATTCTTTATACAAAACATACGAACCCCAAGGTTTTTTATGCTCTTTATTAAAAGATGGTGACCAATCTATTGGTTTTGGTTTATTTGCTTCCAAAACAAATAAGACTATAATTAATAGTACAAAAAGTGTTATGTATATTTTTAGTTTACTCATTTTCTAATGGAATTTATTAGTTTATTAAATGAGTTTTCTGCTTCTATATATTCTAAATGATTCAAATTAAATTCACCATACCAACAATAATTATAAATATAAGAAATGTACTGAAATTGATTTTTTAAATCTAGATTTTTAATTTCTCTATAATAATCGGAATTCGTTTTTTCATAATCCCATTCTATAATATCGAATTCTGCTAATTTTTTAAGCGATTTTAAATAACTGTATCTAATTGCTAGTCGATAATCTTCTTTTTGCTTGGCTTTTATTATTAGGTTGTCATAATCTGTAATTAAAATATTTTCGTCTAGATTGGTTGCATGAATATTTATTTTAGCAGTACTGCGACCAAAAACCCAATTTCCTTCCTTATTTAGTAAGGTTTTTATAATAAAATACAAAACAATTAGTATGACAATTATATAAATTATTTTAATAAAATTACCAGTAAATTCCGATGCCTTTTTAGTGTCTGCAAAGCCAAACCATTCTTTAAATTTATGAGATAACCACATTTTAAATTGCTCCCAAATACTTTTTTGCTGTGCATCAAAATTGTATTCATAGGTAAATTCATCGCCTTTATAATTTTCTTTAAAGTTACTAGGTAATTTTCTTATTGACAATTCTTTATCTTTGTCAATCGGAATTGAATCTTTAAGAGATTGACCAATCGAAAAATGATAAAAAACAAATACGAAAGCAAAAAACAGATATTTAATATATTTATTCACCTAAACCAATTTTATCAATTTCGGATAAACCAGAAATGTTTTCATTTTCTTCCTTTGCACTAAAATAAACCACGTTAATTGCTAACTGATTTACAATTTGTAAAAAGATACTTATGATTTTAGCAATAACAAAACTTGCAACCATAGAAATCATGGCAATAACTCCTTTTTCGCTTGCTTCAATAGTGTTAAAAGATATTAAACTAGTTAGCATTGTGGTAACTACAGAAATCCCGACATTCACAACACCTGTAAGCAAAATAAATAAACCAACCGCACCAGTATTAGTCCAAAAATTTATTTTAACTAACTCAAAAGAATAACCAAAACAGTCAAAAACACCTTTGTCTGAACTTAAATATTCCATTAAAGCATTATTGTACCACATGGCAATTGCGGCAATTAAGAAAAATATACCTACAATAGTAATTAGTAAAATAGCACCAGCAATAACACCAACTATTGCCGTCGGTATGGCAATAAGTAAACTCACTAAAAAGAAAATTATTATTTTACCTAATTTTACTTTAAAAATTTGATGAAATATATCTTTTGCTGTAAAATTTGCACCACCTTTTTCGTTATAAAGCAAGAGATAAATTGGTGTGTACGAATATTGCACAATAGCAAACAGTATGGCGACTATTACAAACACTGTCATAACTACAATAAATAAACCGAAATTATTTTTTATATAATCTTCAAAAATTGCAGAACTACTACCTGTGTTAAAAGTAGATAAACTATAAAAGGAACTAATGAAAAAATAAATAATCAATAGCATAAATAGTAATTGAATACCATTAACAATAAGGTAATTTTTAAAATAATGCTTTCCGTTTAAACGGAGAAACGAAAAAGTATCGTTAAACTGAGCGCTAAAATCTCTTCTTTTTAATAATTTCATTAGTTAGTTTTTTTTTGAACCACAAAAGGCACAAAAGTTTTAAGTGTTCTTTTGTATCTTTTGTGGTTATTTTAATTTTTCCATTTCTAATTTCATTTTCTGATATACAATTTTAGGATACACAAAATAATAATAAAAAATAATACTAAATGTAATCAATATAATACCAACCGATAACCAATTAGGCATAATATTACTATATCTTGTGACATAACCTTCTAAAAAACCTGCCGCAATAGTAAACGGAAAGGTACTTACAAATATTTTTAAAGATGCCTTTACTCCTATTTTTAAAGATTGATATCTCGAAAAAGTTCCTGGAAATAAAATACTTGCACCTAACATAAAACCTGCCATTGCTTCTACTACTATAGCGAATATTTCCATAGTACCATGAATCCAAATTCCTCTAACACTTTCCCAAAAAGCACCGTGTTTGTAAAACAAGTATTGAAATGCGCCAACCATTACAGAGTTTTTAAATAGCACGTAAACAGTACCTAAACCTCCGAAAAAACCTAAAATATAATTGTAAAAACCAACTCTAATGTTGTTTATGGTAATACCAATATGGCTTCCCCAATTAGAACCGCCTTTATAAACGGCAACAGCATCGCCTTTTTTAATGTTTTCAATCGACATATTTACATAATGATCGCCTAAAATTAACCGAATAAATTTATCGTCATTTATAGAGGAAATCACGCCAATAGCAACAAATACAATAAAAAAAGCAAAGGCATAATACAAATAACGTCTATATTCATAAACTATTAAAGGAACTTCTGTTTTAAAAAAACGGACTAACCTATTCTTATCTTCTTTTTTGGTTTTATAAATTTTTTGAAAAGTTTTCGCTGCAAGGTTGTTTAAATAAAGAATTGTTTTACTTTTGGGGTAATAAGTTTGTGCATATGCCAAATCATTCATTAAATGAATATATAAACTAGACAATTCATCTGGGTTTGACTTTAAATTACCTAAAATTTTAGATTCAAATTGCAACCATTTTTCTTTGTTTTGTTTAATAAAAGCAACTTCTCGCATAGAGAACGAAAGTATATAAAAAATGAGTACTATACAAATTAACACTACGCAAAATGTGAATATCGAAATACCTTTGGCAAGTGTTGGCGAACGTTTATTGGCGGCTGTTTTAGATATTGTAATTATGCTTGCTTATATGTATGTTGCTTTTTCAATAATGGATGCTTTCGGAATTAGGAAATCTAATTTTGATTATTGGTCTTATATGGCAATTGTAGGTTTATTTCTTATCCCTATTTTTTTATACACCATTACTTCGGAAATATTTTTTGCAGGACAAACCTTAGGTAAAAAAGTGTTAAAAATTAGAGTTATTAAAATTGATGGTTATAGCGCATCATTTTCTGATTTTTTTGTGCGTTGGATATTTAGAATTATAGATATTTGGTTATTTTTCTCGATGCCAGTAATAGGTTTAATTACGGTTATCACTTCTAAAAATAGTCAACGTTTTGGAGGTATGGCTTCTGGTACTGCGGTTATTAGTTTAAAATCGAAAATTCATATAAATCATACTATTTTAGAGAATTTAGAGAAAACTTATAAAGCAACTTACGCATCGGTTATTAATTTGTCAGACAATGATATGCGAATTATTAAAGATACTTTTGCTATTGCTGCCAATACAAAAGATTACAAAACTATTGATAAACTAAGAATTAAAGTAGAAGAAATTACCAAAACTTCTAAAGGCGATTCGCCAAATTCTGTTTACTTGAAAACTATTATGAAAGATTATACGCATTTTACGCAAAACATGTAAATTATAAAAATATGAAAGCAACATTAACTTCTGACTTAAAAACACACAAAAGACATTTAGGACACAAAAATTTAATCCTATTAAGTAATCTAGTTAAGAAAAATCCTAAACATATAAATAAAGCTAAATTATCTTCTAAAAGTGGTGTTTACGCTTTTTGGTGGATTGGTGATAATAAAAAATTCATAAAAACTATAACTAATTGTGATTACAAACTTAAAGGTAAAAAAACATTAAATAATTTAATTCAAATTGATTTTACTGAAGATTGGATTAAAAAATCTACTAATGATAATAAAATTTGTCTGTATATTGGTAAATCTACAAATATTTCCAAGAGAATTTCTAATCATTTTAAACTTCAAACTAATAATATTTGGGGGGAATTAGACAGGAGTTCAGGTTTAAAACCAAATCGTGATTCTCAATTAAGAACTGGTTTAGAAAAAATATTTAAAAATAAAACTTTGCATGAAATGTTAGATAATATCGCCATAACTTGGGTTGAACTTGATACCTATGAAAATGCAGTAGATAGGTTTTATTTAGAAAAATTATCTATTGGTACTTATTTTCCATTATTAAATACAGATATTGAACGTTAGATAATAACATTTAACCTAATAAAGACTTATACCAAAGAATTGTAAAGTAAAATTACCTATCAAAAAGGCACATCACTATCACCAAAAGCATCTTCGGCGCTTGGTAAGGTATTCACATCTAAATCGGTATTCATTTTAGAGGAAAATTCACTACCAAAACTAGTATCTTCCAAATCGGAAAATTGTGCTAAATAACCAGTAAATTTAAGTCGTATATTTTCTAAACCACCATTACGATGTTTGGCGATAATTAATTCGGCTTGACCTTCACATGGTGTATGTTCTTCGTCATCCCATTCGGTATTGCCATAATATTCTGGTCTAAAAATAAAGGAAACAATATCTGCATCTTGCTCAATTGCACCAGATTCACGTAAATCGGACAAAAGTGGTCTTTTAGATCCACCACGCGTTTCCACAGCACGTGACAATTGTGATAAAGCAATTACAGGTATTTCTAACTCTTTCGCTAATGCTTTTAAATTTCTTGAAATCATAGAGATTTCTTGCTCTCTATTTCCGCTATTTTTACTTCCTGCGGTCATTAATTGCAGATAATCCACAATTACAATTTTAATACCATGTTGTGATACTAAACGTCTTGCTTTGGCACGTAAATCGAATATAGAAAGTGAAGGTGTATCGTCAATAAAAATTGGTGCAGCAGACAATTTTTTTACTTTTACGTTTAATTGCTCCCATTCGTGAGGTTCTAATTCTCCTTTTTTAAGTTTACCCGATGAAATACCAGTTGCACTAGAAATCATTCTGGTAATTAATTGTATAGAAGACATCTCTAAAGAAAATATAGCGACAGGTATATCAAAATCTATTGCCATATTTTTAGCCATAGACATTATAAATGCAGTTTTTCCCATTCCTGGTCTTGCTGCTATAATCACTAAATCGGAAGGTTGCCAACCAGAAGTTAAATAGTCTAATTTAGAAAAACCAGAAGGCAAACCACTCATTCCTTCTGTGTTTGAAATATCTTGAATTTTCTTTAAAGCTTGTTCTACCAAACCTTCGGCAGATTCAGAGTTTTTATTTAAATTACCTTGAGTAACTTCAAATAATTTAGTTTCTGCAGAATCTAACAAATCAAAAACATCGGTAGTTTCGTCGTAAGCTTCTGTTATTATTTCGTTTGAAATAGTAATTAATCTACGTTGAATAAATTTTTGCAACACAATTCTTGAATGAAACTCAATATGTGCGGACGAAGATACTTTTTGTGTTAAATTTATTAAATATAAATCACCGCCAGCCAATTGCAAATTACCTTCTTTTATTAACCTATCGGATACTGTTAACAAGTCAATTGGTTGAGAATCTTTAAATAAATTATAGATTGCCTCGTAAATGTATTGATGTTCAGGTTTATAAAACGTTTCGGGTTTTAAAATATCAATAACATCATCTACTCCTTTTTTATCAATCATCATTGCACCAAGCACAGCTTGTTCTAAATCAACAGCTTGAGGAGGAAGCTTTCCTTTTTCAAAAGAAATTACTTTTCCTAAACCAGAATTTTTAGTAGCAAATGATTTTGATTTTTCCATTGCACAAATGTAGTTTTTTTATTAGTTGATTCTGAAAATATATAACTAATTTATTCAAAAAAATGTTTAAAACTCTGTTAATAAACCTGTTGATAAGTGTAGTTTTTGGTTAACTATTTTTTTAAAATATTTAAATGATTTAGACTCTTAAATTAAGACAATTCATTTAAGTAGATAATAGTTAAGTTGTTAAAGTTTTCTTATTTTTGAACAATGAAATTATTTAAAAATAAAATCCTTAGTCTATTATTAATAGTACAAATTGTATTGGTAAAATGGCTGGCGAATTATCCTGAATTGATTGAAAAATATTATTCTAACGGAATTTACCCATACATTTCTACCTTTTTAAGAATGCTATTTGGTTGGTTGCCTTTTTCTGTTGGAGATATTCTATATTTAATTATAATAATTTTAGTGATTAGAGGTGTTATTAAATTTATAAAAAATAAATCAAAAAAGTGGTCTTCTGCCCTATTTAATATTACTGCAAAACTTTCAATTGGTTATTTTATTTTTCATTTCTTTTGGGGATTTAATTATTATAGATTGCCTGTTCAAGATAGTATGAATATGACTATTCCTAAATATAATGTGGATGAATTAAGTTTGTTAACCGAAAAGTTACTAGTAAAAACTCAAGAACTTCATTTTAAAATTACTAAAAATGACTCGCTACCTGTTACTATTCAATTAGATAAAAATTTATTGTTTAAAAATGCAAGTAATAGTTATGTTTTATTAAGTGAAAAGTATCCTCAATTTAATTATTCGAATAAAAAAGTTAAAAAATCATTGTTTAGTTTACCCTTAACTTTTATGGGGTTTTCTGGGTATTTAAATCCGTTTACCAATGAAGCGCAAGTAAATTATAAAGTACCAAAATATAAATTACCTGCTATTGCAACACATGAAATTGCGCATCAGTTAGGTTATGCGAACGAAAGTGAAGCGAATTTTATTGGTTATTTAGCAGCAAAGTATAGTGAAGATTTATTGTTAAATTATTCGGGAAATATCATGGCATTACGCTATTGTTTATCTGAAATTTATCGTTCAGATAAAGAATTATATAAAGAATTTGTTTCTAGAATCCCAAAAGGAGTTAAACTAAACTTACAACAAAGTCGTGATTTTTGGAATAGTTATGATAATCCGTTTGAACCATTATTTAAAACGTTTTATGATTTGTTTTTAAAATCTAATAGTCAAAAACAAGGTATAAAAAGTTATGGTAAAATGGTTGGTTTGTTACTAGCTTATGAAACGGAGAAATAATATTTAGCTATAAATTATGTAACCTCTATGATTGTTACATAATTTATAGCGAAATGTTTGGTTTAATATTATTTTTGCCTAAATGTATTTGGTTCTCGATTTTAATGGATAAAAAAAAGTCTCGTAAAATCGCAAAATTGAAGTTTTCAAAAAGGCGTAATTATGTTTGCTATGCAAATATTTTCGGCTTAAAAATCTTATTTTCTTAACGTCTATAATGCTTTGCAAGAAAATATTAAATGTGCTAAATAGGATTTACCGTTAATGTAATTAAGTAGAACCAATCATAAATATAGAAAATAACCGAAGAATAATTCCGTTAATAAAACTCATTATCTACACGTATGATTTTTAAAAAATGAAAGCCGTATTTTTTAAAATTTTCACGTTCATAAAAAACGTGTGATTTTATATTTGGTATATAAGCGTTTAATTCACAAGCTTCTACTCCTTTTGACTTCACATGTTTTAAAACCCAATCTATAAATTGTTTACCGTAACCTTTGCTTTGTAATTTCGAATCGATTATAATATGGTCGATTTCCGAACTTTTACCAATATAATGTCTGGTCATATACCAAATACCACAAATGCCAATTAATCTATTATCTAAATACATACCTGCACACTCATAATTTTGATAAGTAATTTCTAAAATTCGTTTTTCTAACAAGTCTTTTGGTGTTTTATTATTTAGTTGTTGTAGTAAAGGTATGATGGTTAAAATATATTTTTTCGGAATTATTCTAATTTCTATGGACATTATAGTAAATTTGTTTTTTCAAATTTAAAAATAATACCTTAAAATGATAAAATATTTTTATGTTTTTTTCTTAATACTAGTTTTTTCATGTGATAACTCTAAAGGATTAACACCTAAAGAAATAAGAATTGGCACTTTTAGAACCGAATTAGACAATACAGATACTAAATCGGTTGCAACACGAGATACAAGATTTCAGATAGAAACTTTTAATGGTAAAATAGATACATTTCAAATAAAATGGAAATCAGATTTTGAATATATTTTAAAAAAATGGCAACCTAAAAACGCCTTAGATAGTACCGAATTTGTTGTAAAAATAACTGGTATTCATAAAAAGCACTATACTTTTAAAGCATATTATAAAGGTTCTAATTA
>CAYQTF010000039.1:0-18844 GCA_964420345.1 uncultured Flavobacteriaceae bacterium | reverse complement strand
GATGATAATGATTTGCCAATGCTAAACCGATACCTTTACTTCCGCCAGTTATAATACCAATTTAACCATAAAACAAGTCAAATAAATTGTTTCTTTTTCACAATATCTTCTTTAAAATATTTTACCATAACAAAGGCTATTCTAAAATATTTTAACTTCAATCTTGCAAAAAATAATTCAATTTATTTTTGACAGATTTTATAATTAATTTGGTATAATTAGTATTTTCATTTATTAAAATTGAAACTCTTAGTTTTACTCAGAATGACAAACTTTATATATCCTAAAGTTTCTCTAAAAACTCTACTACTAATTTACTCATTACTTTTTCTGCTGCTTTTGCTGCTATTTGAACTTCTTCGTGCGAAACCGCAACAACTTCGCCTTCCACACCTAAATCAGTAATTACAGACAAACCAAAGCATTTCATATTCATGTGTTTGGCAACAATAACTTCTGGTACGGTTGACATTCCGACGGCATCTGCACCTAAAATACGTACCATATTGTATTCAGCAGGTGTTTCAAAAGTTGGCCCTGAAACTCCTAAATAAGTACCTTTATGTAATTTTATATTTTGATTTTTCGCGACTTGTTCCATTAATGAAATCATTTTTTTACAGTAAGGTTCGTGCATATCTACAAAACGAACTCCAAAACGGTCATCATTCACGCCAAGTAACGGATTTTCCATTAGCATACTAATCTGATCCGTAATTATCATAATATCGCCTACCTTAAAATCTGCATTTACACCGCCAGAAGCATTAGAAACAATTAAGTTTTCTGTTCCTAAAAACTTCATTACTCTAATAGGAAAAGTAACTTCTTTCATAGACCAACCTTCATAAAAATGAAATCTACCTTGTTGTACAACTACTTTTTTACCTGAAATTGTTCCGAAATATAAATTGCCCGAATGTCCATCGACCGTAGAAACTTTAAAATTCGGAATTTCATTATACGGTATTTTAACTTCTACCTGCATAACGTTAACTAAATTACCTAAACCTGAACCTAAAACAATGCCGTAATCTGGTGTTGAAAATCCTTTTTCTTGTAAAAACTTAACTGTTTCTTGTACTTTGTCCCACATATCTCTTTATCTTGGTATTAAAACTTTCTTTGAAGTCTAAAAATTTTGTTTTTATTGATAAATAATAAACTTCAAAGTCTACATTTTCAAAATTTCTAACAAAATCTTTTTCGGTGGTTAAAATTACTTTCTTTTTGGAAGTAAATTTATTAAAATCCGTTTTTATTTTAACAATATCTTTTTTCTTAAAACTATAATGATCTTTATATTTTAAATGCTTAAATTTTATATTTTTCGATGTTAAAAATTCGGTTAATGGTTTTGTTTTTGCGATTCCTGTAACTAATAAAACTTCATAGTTTACTAATGTTTTTATTTCAATTTCTTGTTGCTTACTTTTAATTTTAGAATCGTAATCTATTTTAGTAAAAAATACTGTTTGTGTTAATGCTACATTTAATTTTTTAGTGATTTCAAATGTTTCTGTTTCCGATAAATTATTTGGGCATTTTGTTACTATTATAATATTTGCTCGCTTTGCTCCTACTATATTTTCTCGTAAATCGCCACTTGGCAACATACTATCATCTACATATAATTTATTGTAAGATGTTAGTAAAATATTAAAACCTGCTCTTACTTTTCTATGTTGAAAAGCATCATCTAACAAAATGATTTCTGGCGGATTTTCTAAACTTTTTAATTGCTTAATTCCGTTTACTCTTTTTGCATCAACGGCAACTATAATACCTTTAAATTTTTTATAAAACTGTAATGGTTCATCACCAATTTCTAAAGCGGTAGATTTTTTATTTGCAATTTGAAAACCTTTAGTTGTTCGTTTATAACCACGACTTAATACGGCAATTTTATAATCGTTTTTTAGCAATCTTATTAAATACTCAATCATTGGTGATTTACCTGTGCCGCCAACTGATAAATTACCTACAACAATTGTAGAAATATCAAATTTTGTACTTTTAATAGCGCCATTATCGTACATTTTATTACGCACTTTTACTACTTTTCCGTATAAAAAAGAAATTGGTTTTAGTATTTTTCTGATTTTTCGCATTGTTTGCAAATATAGTTTAATTGAAACACAGATGACACGGATTTTTACAGATTTTCACGGATTTTATAGTTTGAATTCTTATTTTTACAATTCGTAAATACTTCCGTTGAAAAACGACAAATAATTAAAAACGATAGCATGCCAAAGATACTTAATGCAAAACAACTTTATCAAGCAGATAAATTTACTATTGAAAAAAATAAAATTACTTCATTAGATTTAATGGAACACGCCAGTGAACTTTGTTTTAATTGGATCAATAACAGGTTAAAAGGAAATCCTATAAAAATTCATATCATTTGTGGTACAGGAAATAATGGTGGCGACGGATTAGTGATTGCAAGAATGTTAAAAAAACACGGTTATGAAATCGAAACCTATGTAGTTAATTGTAACAACAAAAGAACACCCGAATTTTTAACCAATTACGAGCGCTTAAAAGATTTAGGTACTTGGCCAAAAATGCTAAAATGTGATTCGGAATTTCCTGAAATCAACGAAAATGATATGGTTATTGATGCTATTCTGGGTATCGGAATAAATCGTACGCCAGACGACTTAATTAAAGAAGTGATACAGCATATTAACAAATCGAATGCGTATGTTTTATCCATTGATTTTCCCTCAGGGTTATTTGTAGATAAACCCGTGAAAGACAGAAAAAGTGTCATAAAAGCATTTCAAGTATTAACATTTAGCAACCCGAAATTAGCATTATTATTACCTGAAAACGAAGAATTTTGTACTAATTGGGAAGTTATTCCGATAGGTTTAGATTCTGATTTTATAGATTCTATAGAAACCGATTATTTTTTAACTGAAAAACCAACTATTTTACCTTTTTATAAATTCCGAAATAAATTTGCACATAAAGGTAATTTCGGTCATTCCTTATTAATTGGCGGTAGTTTTGGTAAAATTGGCGCAGTAAGTTTAGCATCTAAAGCGGCGTTAAAAATTGGTTCGGGTTTGGTAAGTGCTTACATTCCTAAATGTGGCTATATTCCTTTTCAAACTGCGCTACCAGAAATTATGGTAGAAGTAGATACCGAAAGTGAATTGCAACATTTTAATTTCAAAACAAAACCAAATGTAATCGGTATTGGTGTTGGCATGGGAACAAGTACAAAAACTACAAACGGTTTTGCGAAATTTTTAAAAGAAAACAAAACTAATTTAGTCTTAGATGCCGATGCTTTAAATATCATTTCTGAAGAAAAATCTTTGTTAGAATTATTACCAAAAGATTCCGTTTTAACGCCACACCAAAAAGAATTAGAACGCTTAATTGGAAAATGGAAAAATGATTATCATAAAATAAAAATACTACAAAAGTTTACTAAAAAACACGATTTAATTGTTGTTTTGAAAGGTTATTTTTCTGCCATTTTTTATCAAGGAAAAGTGCATTTTAACACCACGGGGAATCCTGCATTGGCAACTGCTGGTTCTGGCGATGTTTTAACTGGTATTATAACAGGTTTAATTGCGCAAGGTTATTCTAATTTTGAGGCAAGTTTATTAGGTGTTTATCTTCATGGTAAAACTGCGGATATTGGTATGGAAAAAGAGGTTTATGAAACTTTTACTGCAAGTGATATTATTGATAATTTGAGTAATGCTTTTATTGATTTGTTTGCTGTGGAGAAACCTTTGGTGGAAAATAAGGTGGATTAATTTTTCTCACGAAGATCTTACAGATTTCATAGATTTTTTTTAAAAATAACTTAGCGATCTTTGCGAAAACTTAGTGAACCTTGCGGTTAAAAATAGGAACACAGATAACACGGATTTTTACAGATTCTCACGGATTTTTTTTACTCAAACTTGTGTTTATCAAATTTGTAATAAATCAATTCTTATTCAAAATAATTAAAGCAGCAATAACTCCAGGAATCCAACCTAATAAAGTCAATATTAAAACGATTAAAAAAGAACCGCAACCTTTATCGATAATAGATAATGGTGGGAAAATAATTGCTAAAATTACTCTTAGTATGCTCATAGTTTTATTTATAGGTCGTAGATTTCATTAATTTGTTACATTGTTGTATCTTCGAAATATGGAAAAAGAAAAACACTCCTTATTTTCTAAAATTATTGTTTATATTATTGTGGTAATATTAATAGTTACTCCTTTGTCTGAATTAATTCCTGGGTTAGAATATGTAGGATATACTGAGACGCAATTTTATATGTCTTGTTTTGGAACATATTAATTTTTTATTTATAATAAACTTTCAGTAATTACTGAAAGTTCAATAATTTATTATATATTTGTGCCAAAGTTACAGATATGGATATTCAAGAATTAATAGATAGAATACAAGAACCAAAAGATCCTTTTCAAGAATCAAAAGAAAAATTCATACAAAGTTGGGGCGTTTTAGGTTCTAGTTGGGGAATTAGTAGAACAATGGCACAAATACATGCGTTATTATTAATTAGTCCGAAAATTCTTTCTACCGAAGAAATAATGAGCGAATTACAAATCTCACGTGGCAATGCACACATGAATATTAAAGCATTAATGGATTGGGGAATTGTAACCAAACACTTAAAAACGGGCGAACGTAAAGATTTCTTTTTTGCAGATAAAGATATTTGGGAAATCGCCAGAAAAATAACCAAAGAAAGAAGTAAACGCGAAATTGAACCTGTAATTAAAATTCTAAACGAATTAAAAGATGTTGAAGGAGAAAGTGCTGAAATAAAACAATTCAAACAAACTGTTGGTGATTTAGAAGCATTTACCTTAAAATTGAATTCGGTTGTAGATAAGTTTACAAAATCTGATGAACATTGGTTCTATAAAAATTTATTAAAAATAGTTAAGTAACTTTGGTTTCCCGCAGATTATCGCCGAACTGACTGAATTAAACTTGCACTTTTTTAATTTACTGAAATAGTGCTGTCTGTAAAGACGTTTTGCAAAACGTCTTTACAAAACAAAAAATATTTTTTTACAAATAAACTTTCATTGTTTACTGAAAGTATAAAAACAAAAGAAAATGAAAAACAACATATTTATGAAAGGAAATTGGGAGAACTTAATTATTAAATCCTATTCTTGTGCCCCTGAATTATTAGAAAAATACTTACCAAACAATATTGAATTAGATTTGTACGAAGGTCAAGGAATTTTTAGTATGGTTGCATTTACTTTTAGTAAGGTTCGTTTTTTTGGAATTAAAATTCCGTTTCATCAATTATTTGGCGAAATTAATTTTCGTTTTTATGTAAAATCTAAAATTGATGGTAAAAAAGGTGTGGTTTTCTTAAAAGAATATGCAAACAAACCAATAATAGCTTTTATGGCAAATAAAATTTATAATGAACCTTTTTTTGTACATAAAGTAAATAGACAAGTTACAAATAGTAGCAGTTTAAGGTTTATAAATTATCCGTTTTTCCTGAAAAATAAATGGCAAAAAGTTTCTGCATTGGTTAAAAAATCAACTACTAAACTAAAACCAAATTCCTTACAAGAATTTATTGTTGATCGCTATACCGCTTTTGTGAAAGGTAGAAAAAACACTTTAGAATATGAAATAAATCATAAACCTTGGGAATTGTTTGAACTTGTAAAAACTAATATTTCTAATCAGATTTTAAACTTAATACCTAATGAATTTAAAGAATCTCAAGAAATTGCAACTTATGTTGTTGATGGTTCTGAAATTACGGTTGAAAAAGGAGTTTTGCAAAATAATAGTAATTTAGTTTTAGTATAAATCATTTTTATAAATAATAACAATCGGCTTAAAATTTTAACATGAAAAAAATAATAATCACAGGTGGCACAGGTTACCTAGGAAAACTTTTAAGCAATCATTTTTTAGATAAAAACCATAAAGTTATCATTCTAACTCGAGGAGTTTCAAAATTTGAGAACAATATTACGTATCTAAATTGGAAAGATAATTGGCAAAAAGAATTAGAAACAACCGAAATTATAATCAATTTATCAGGTAAATCTATTAATTGCCTTTTTACAGATGCGAATAAAAAAACCTTGATTTCTTCAAGAATTTCAACAACAAATGCAATGAACCAAGCGATATTACAATGTGAAAACCCGCCAAGTTTATTTATAAACGCATCAGGTATTTCGATTTACAAAAACACTTACAAAACCGATTATAGCGAATATAATGAAGAATTTGGTAATGATTTTTTATCTTTACTTTCCCAAAAATGGGAAAAAGAATTCTATAGAACAGAAACACCAAAAACAAGAAAAGTTGCTATTAGAACTTCGCCCGTTTTAGGGAAAAACAGCAATGCAATTAAAACATTAATACCAATAGTTAAATTAGGTTTAGGTGGTAAACAAGGCAACGGAAAACAATTATTTCCTTGGATTCATGAACAAGATTATATCAATGCAATCGGTCATATAATAAGCAATAATAAATTTATTGGTAGCATAAATTTAGTTTCTCCAAAACCTATTACAAACGCAGAATTTATGCAAAGTTTTAGAAAAATATTAAACATAAAAATAGGGTTGCCGACTTTTGCTTTTTCGCTTTACTTAGCAAAATATATTACTAAAGTTGAACCTGAAATTATTTTAACTAGTTTGTATGCACAACCAAAGAAACTCTATAAATATGGTTATAAATTTGTACATACAACAATTGATTCCGCTTTAAGCGAAATTTTAAAAACGAAAACTTAAATACTTCTAATCAAAATTATATATTTGCAATCAAGTTATTTTACAAAGTTTTATGAATAATTACAGATTAAAAATCTGCGATTACCTGCAAATCTACGGGAAACAAAACAAAACACAAAAAATGCAATTAACAGAACAAGAATTAGTAAGAAGAGAATCACTTCAAAAATTAAGAGATTTAGGTATAAATCCGTATCCAGCAGCACAGTTTCACACAACTACTTCTGTCAAACAGATAATGGATAAATACACCGATTTTGAAGGGAAACAGGTAGTTATTGCTGGTAGAATGATGAGTAGAAGAATTATGGGTTCTGCATCTTTTGCCGAAATAAAAGATGGTTCTGGCAGAATGCAAATCTATTTTAATAGAGATTTATTGTGTGTTGGTGAAGATAAAACTATGTACAATACAGTCTTTAAAAAATTATTAGATTTAGGAGATATTATTGGTATAAAAGGTGAAGTTTTTAAAACAAAAGTTGGTGAAATTTCTATAAAAGTAAACGAACTAACCGTTTTATCTAAATCTTTAAGACCATTACCAATTGCAAAAACAGATGCTGATGGCAATGTTTACGATGCTTTTACAGATGCCGAATTACGTTATAGACAACGTTATGTGGATTTAATTGTAAACGATCATGTAAAAGATACTTTTATAAAACGTACAAAAATCACGAATGCAATCCGTCAATTTTTTAACGAACGTGATTATATAGAAGTAGAAACCCCTATTCTACAAGCAGTTCCTGGAGGTGCTGCTGCGAGTCCGTTTGTAACACATCACAATGCTTTAAATATTCCATTATATTTACGAATTGCTAATGAATTATATTTAAAACGATTAATTGTTGGTGGTTTTGATGCAGTCTATGAATTTGCAAAAGATTTTAGAAATGAAGGTATGGACCGAACTCATAATCCGGAGTTTACTCAAGTAGAGTTATATGTTGCCTACAAAGATTATAATTGGATGATGGATATGACTGAGCAATTATTAGAGAAAATTGCGATTGCCTCTAACGATTCATCTACAGTTACTTTTGGCGAACACCAACTTAATTTTAAAGCACCTTATGCTCGTGTGCCAATTTTAGAGGCAATTAAAATACATACTGGTTTTGACCTTAACGGAAAAAATCAAAAAGAATTAATAGAAATTTGCCATAAATTAGATATTGAGGCAAACGAAACCATGGGAATCGGAAAATTAATTGATGAGATTTTTGGCGAAAAATGTGAGCATCATTATATTCAACCAACATTTATAACAGATTACCCAAAAGAAATGAGTCCGCTTTGTAAAGAACATCGTGATGACCCAAGATTAACCGAACGTTTTGAATTAATGGTTGCTGGTAAAGAATTAGCAAATGCTTATTCGGAATTAAATGATCCGATAGATCAAAAAGAACGTTTTGAAGAACAATTAAAACTCTCTGAAAAAGGTGATGATGAAGCCATGTTTATAGATCATGATTTTGTACGTGCTTTAGAATATGGTATGCCACCAACTTCTGGAATTGGTATTGGTATTGACCGTTTAACTATGTTTATGACCAATAATTCTTCGATTCAAGAAGTGTTATTTTTTCCGCAAATGCGACCAGAGAAAAAGCAAGTTGCAATGAGCGAAGAGGAGAAAGCAGTTTTAAAAATTCTTAAAAATGTAGAGAAAATAGAATTAGTAGAATTGAAATCACTAGCTGGTTTGAGTAATAAGAAATGGGATAAAACTATTAAAGGTTTAACTAAAAACAAATTAGCAAAAGTGGAAAAGACGGATGATGGTTTGTTTGTTATGGTAATCAATTAATTTTTACTAAATTTACATTATGAATACTATAGAAAAAAATAAATTGATTATTTTGTGTAAAAAACACAAAGTAAATTCTTTGTATGCGTTTGGTTCTGTGCTAACTTCTAATTTCAAAAAAGACACCCACTAAAACCCACAGTTAATTGCTACGAGTTATGAAAATTCTTATATTGGTGTGAAAATTAATAATAAAACGTGTATTAAATGATTTTCTGTTTTTAGGTTTAAATACTACTATATTACATATTTTAGTATTTTGTTACCATAAATAGAATTTTATTTTATATATTTGTGCTAATCAAATAATTAATACATTTATGAATGTAATATCATTTAAAAGAATAAGAGAATATTTTGAAAAAGAAACAAACTCAAAAACTGCATTGCAAGACTGGTATAGAAGGACTAAAAAAGCAGATTGGGATAATTATTCTGATCTGATAAATACATTTAATTCAGCAGATAATGTTGGGAATAGTAGATATGTATTTAATGCAAAAGGAAATCATTATAGAGTAGTTGTAATAGTGCGTTTTAGAATAAAAAGAGTTTTTATTAGATGGATTGGTAATCATTCAGAATATAATAAAATTAAAAATATAAATAAATTATGATAACAAATGAAGAATACATTAAAGCAAACATCAGGCTTGAAGAGTTGCTTAAATTAATAAATGATGATGATTTTTCTTTAGATGAAGAACTTGTAATAGTTAGTGATATTATTGAAAAATATGAAGAAAAGCATTTCCCTATTGGTTTGCCAAATTTAAAAGATGTTATTGAGCTACGCATGTTCGAAATGAAACTTAAACAAAAAGATTTAGCATTATTATTAGATACAAGTGCTTCTAGAATAAGTGAAATATTTAAGGGAAAAAGAGATATTACATTAAGTATGGCTAAAGGACTTCATAAAAAGTTAAATATTGATAGTGATATTATTTTACAATAAATATTAATAGTAAATAAACGGTAGTTTCTATAAACTAAATTTTTGAAATAAATTAATATGAAAAATATTGGAGATACAGTTAAATACGAGAATGAACTTTATAAAATAATTGATTTATATTCTAAAAGAGTAAAATCACTTGGATTAAGAATTGGTGGTGGTTCTTCAAAAACTAAAATCACCTTAACTTTAAAGGTCAATCAGTGATAATTCTATAATAATAGAAAGGAATAGATTCTAAGAAAGTTTCCATATTTTGTCGATATCGCCCATAATAAAAAAACAAACCCCTAAAAATCAAAGATTTAAAGGGGTTTTGAGTTGGTCTACAAGGACTCGAACCTTGAATGTCGGCACCAAAAGCCGATGTGTTACCAATTACACCATAGACCAATTTCGAGCGCAAATTTAATAAAACTTTTAAAACCACAAGTTTTTTTTAGATAAAAAATTGTTTTTTTTCAAATAAAAAATATTTACTATGCGTGCATAGTAAATTCAAAAAAAAGACTTAAATTTGTTGCACAGAAAATTTAAGATAAAATATAATGAAAATTTTAGTTTGTATAAGTCATGTACCAGACACAACTTCAAAAATCAACTTCACCGATGGTGATGCGAAATTTGATACTAATGGCGTGCAATTTGTAATAAATCCACACGATGAATATAGTTTAACTCGTGCTATGTGGTTTAAAGAAAAACAAGGCGCAACAGTAACTGTAGCCAATGTTGGTGAAGCAAATACCGAACCTACTTTACGTAAATGTTTAGCGATTGGTGCCGATGATGCTATTAGAATAAATACCGTTGCAACGGATGGTTTTTTTGTAGCAAAACAATTAGCAGAAGTAATAAAAAATGGTAACTACGACTTAGTTTTAGCAGGTAAAGAATCCATAGATTATAACGGACAAATGGTACCAGGTTTAATCGCAGGAATTTTAGATTACAACTTTGTAAATGCTTGTGTTGGTATTGAAGTAGATGGTAATTCTGCAACAATATCAAGAGAAATAGATGGTGGAAAAGAAATTCTAAGTGCTAATTTACCTTTAATAATTGCAGGTCAAAAGGGAATTGTAGAAGAGTCTGATTTACGCATACCAAATATGCGTGGGATTATGATGGCCAGAAAAAAACCGTTAAATATTGTTGAGGCAGTTGATTTCAACGCCAAAACAAACGCTTCCAGTTTCGAAAAACCTGCTGAAAAATCGGCTTGTAAAATGATTGATGCAGATAATGTTGCAGAACTAGTTTCGCTTTTACATAATGAAGCAAAAGTAATTTAATCTTTAGTCTATAGGCTATTGACAAAATATAAAATATTAATGTCGTTTTGGACAAAAGACCAAAGACAAACGACTAAAGACCAAAAATATGTCAGTATTAGTTTTTGCCGAATCATCGGAAGGAAAATTTAAAAAAGTTGCGCTTGAAGCAACATCATACGGTAAAAAAATTGCCGAACAAATGGGAACAAACGTAGTTGTTCTTACTATAAATGCTTCAGATACATCTGAATTACAGAATTACGGAGCAGAAAAAATAATAAAAGTAAACGACGATAAATTACAAAACTTTAATGCGAAAGCTGTTGCTAGTGTTATAAAACAGGTTGCAAGTAAAGAAAGTGCAAATGTCGTAATTATCGACTCTAGCGCAAACGGTTTGTTTTTAGCACCTTTAGTTGCTGTAAATTTAGATGCTGGTTTAGCATCTAACGTAATCGAAGCACCAAATAATATGAGTCCGTTTACAGTTAAAAGAAAAGCATTTTCTAATAAAGCATTTCAGTTTACGGAAATATCAAGTGATAATAAAGTAATCGGATTGGCAAAAAACTCCTTCGGTTTGGTAGAAAACTCTGTAAGTTCTTCTCAAAAAGACTTCACTCCTACTTTATCGGATGATTTATTTTCAGTAACTTCAACTTCCATTGAAAAATCTAGCGGCAAAGTAACCATTGCAGATGCAGATGTAGTTGTTTCTGCGGGTCGTGGTTTAAAAGGTCCTGAAAATTGGGGAATGATTGAAGAATTAGCAGACGTTTTAGGCGCAGCAACCGCATGTTCTAAACCAGTTTCAGATATGGATTGGCGTTCGCACGATGAACACGTTGGTCAAACAGGAAAACAAGTTGCTTCAAATTTATATATAGCAATCGGTATTTCTGGAGCAATTCAGCATTTGGCAGGTATAAATGCTTCCAAAGTAAAAGTGGTAATTAATACAGATGCCGAAGCACCGTTTTTTAAAGCTGCAGATTATGGTATTGTTGGCGATGCTTTTGAAGTTATACCTAAATTAATTGAAGAATTAAAAACATTTAAGGCTAATAATTAAATAAAAGCACCTAAAATTAAAAGTATTTAAAGTGCCTAAAGTTATATTAACTCTAGGCATTTTAAGTTTTGTTTTTAATAAGTGAATAAGTTATAATTTAAACTTATTTAAAATATCATAAAAATTATTAAATTGTGCCATAATAATCACAACATTTTTTTCTTCGAAGAAATGTTCAAAGAACAATGTAAAAAAATCAAAAGATTATGGATACTGATTAAAAATCACAAATCCAAAATCATAAATCATAAATCATTTGAGTTTAGTAAGATTAGACATAAAAGGAATTTCATATAGTCAAACACAAAGTGGTGCATATGCCTTAGTTTTAAAAGAAGTAAAAGGCGAAAGAACTTTACCAATTATCATAGGTGCTTTTGAAGCACAAGCAATAGCAATTGCCTTAGAAAAGGAAATAAAACCGCCAAGACCATTAATACATGATTTGTTCAAAAGTTTTTCCGAACGCTTTAATATTATAGTCAAACAAGTAATTATTCATAAATTAGTAGATGGTATTTTCTACTCAAGTTTAATTTGCGAATGTGATAAAATAGAACAAATAATAGATTCTAGAACTTCAGATGCTGTTGCATTAGCAACAAGATTTAACGCACCAATTTTTACTTATGAAAATATTTTAGAAAAAGCAGGTATTTATCTAAAACCAAAAAAAGAAACCGATTTATCTTTAGGTGTGGAAGAAGATGATGATTTAAATATTCAAGAAATAGTTTCAGAAATTGAAGAATTGGTAGAAACTTCAGGTTTTCAAAATGAAAGTTTAGAAGAACTTAATAAAAAAATGAATCAAGCAGTTGAAGATGAAGATTATGAATTAGCAGCTAAAATTCGTGATGAGATTGAGAAAAGACAATAGTTCAGTGTTCAGTGTTCATTCAGTGTTCAGTGTTCAGTGTTCAGTGTTCAGTGTTCAGTGTTCAGTGTTCAGTGAAAAATATCGAAATTAATTAACAATATTATATTTATGAAAAAATTATTTATTACGATTATTTTACTTTTAGGGTTTGTTTCTTCTCAAGCACAAGAATTAATACCAAGTCAAGGGTTTTCTGTGAGTTCGATTGCTCGAGGTGTTCTTGGAATGATTGTTTTAGTTGTAATCGCATTTTTATTAAGTGTAAATCGTAAAAAAATTAATTGGAAAACCGTTGGTATTGGTTTAGGTGCACAATTATTATTAGCCATTGGTGTTTTAAAAATACCTTTTGTTCAAGCTATTTTCGAATTTGTTGGCAAAATATTTATTGAAATACTAAACTACACAGGTGCTGGAAGTAAATTTTTATTTGGTGATTTAATGAATATAGAATCTGTTGGTTTCATTTTTGTTTTTCAAATTTTACCAACTATTATTTTCTTTGCCGCATTAACTTCATTACTTTTTTACTTAGGAGTTATTCAAATAATTGTAAAAGGAATGGCGATGATATTAACTAAATTATTAAACATATCTGGAGCGGAAAGTTTATCCGTTGCAGGAAATATATTTTTAGGACAGACAGAAGCACCTTTAATGATTAAAGCATATTTAGAAAAAATGACCAAATCAGAAATTTTATTGGTTATGATCGGTGGTATGGCAACAGTTGCTGGTGGTGTTTTAGCAGCATATATTGGATTTCTAGGAGGTACAGATGAAGCTCTAAAACTAATGTATGCTAAACACTTACTTGCAGCGTCAGTAATGGCAGCACCTGGTGCAATTGTAATTTCAAAAATTTTATATCCACAAATAGAAACAGTAGATACCGAAGTTAATGTTTCTAAAGAAAAAATCGGTTCTAATATTTTAGATGCAATTTCTAACGGAACGACCGAAGGCTTAAAATTAGCCGCTAATGTTGCAGCAATGCTATTAGTTTTCATTGCTTTAATTGCAATGTTAAATGGTGTATTAGGTTGGTTTGGTGATATTACAAATCTAAACGACGTTATTGCTTCTAATTCGGGTACTTATAAAAAATTATCTATCGAAGCAATTCTCGGAACAATTTTCTCACCTTTAATGTGGTTAATTGGTGTTGCCAAAGAAGACATGTCTCTTATGGGTCAATTACTAGGTATAAAATTAGTAGCAAGTGAATTTATTGGTTATATGCAATTAGCAGAACTTAAAAATGTAGCAAATGCAACACATTTTACCTATAATAAATCTGTAATAATGGCTACTTATATGCTATGTGGTTTTGCAAACTTTGCAAGTATCGGAATCCAAATTGGAGGAATCGGTTCTTTGGCACCGGGAAAACGTAAAATTTTATCAGAATTTGGAATCAAAGCATTAATTGGTGGTTCTTTAGCATCGCTAATGTCTGCTACTATTGCTGGTATGATACTCGGATAAAACTTACCCACACAGAACCCACAGATTTCACAGATTGTTTCTGTGGGTTCTGTGTGACAAAAAAACAACAAAATGCGACAATACTTAGACTTAATAAAACACGTTCAAAAAAACGGAATTAATAAAGGAGACAGAACTGGTACTGGTACAAAATCGGTTTTTGGTTATCAAATGCGATTTGATTTAGCCAAAGGTTTCCCAATGGTAACCACTAAAAAATTACATTTAAAATCCATTATTCATGAATTACTTTGGTTTTTAAAAGGCGATACAAATATTGGTTACTTACAAAAAAATGGTGTTAAAATTTGGAATGCTTGGGCAGATGAAAACGGAAATTTAGGGCCAGTTTACGGACATCAATGGCGAAATTGGAATGACGATCAAATCGATCAAATTACCGAAGTTATTGAGTTAATAAAACATAACCCAAATTCACGCAGAATGTTAGTTTCTGCTTGGAATCCTAGTGTTTTACCAGATACATCGGTTTCATTTTCGGAAAATGTAGCAAATAACAAAGCAGCATTACCGCCATGTCATGCGTTTTTTCAGTTTTATGTGTCCTCTCCCGACCTCTCCAAAGGAGAGGAGAAAGGAAAATTATCTTGCCAATTATACCAACGTAGTGCAGATATTTTTTTAGGTGTACCATTTAATATTGCATCTTATGCTTTATTAGTTTTAATGATGGCACAAGTTTGCGATTTAGAAGTTGGTGATTTTGTACATACTTTTGGCGATGCTCATATTTATAATGACCATAGCGAACAGATTGAATTGCAATTATCACGCGATGTAAAAAAACTTCCGACTATGAAACTTAATAAAGATATTAAAAGTATTTTTGATTTTACTTTTGATGATTTTGAGTTGGTTGGTTATGAACCTCATCCTTTAATTCGTGGTAAGGTTTCTGTTTAAAATAATAACAAATGTCAAACACATACTCACAGGTTTATATTCAAGTAGTTTGGGCAGTAAAATATAGAAATGCAGTTCTAGACAAAAAATGGAGAGCAAAACTCTTTGCCGTAATTAGTAATTTAATTAACGAAACTGGTTGCAAAACCTATATTGTAAATGGTGTTGAAGATCATGTGCATTGCTTATTTAGTTTAAAACCATCCATTTCTATTTCTAAAGTGATGCAAATTGCTAAAGCAAAATCTTCAAAATGGCTAAATGAAACTAATTATTTAGAACATAGATTTGAATGGCAAAAAGGATTTGGAAGTTTTAGTTATAGTAAATCCGATATTAATAATGTTTATAATTATATAAAGAATCAAGAAAATCATCATAAAAAACAATCTTTTCTAAATGAATATAAAGAATTTTTGAATAAATTTGAAATTAATTATAATGATGAATATATTTTTAAAGATTTAATTTAAAATCTTGGATTAAAATCCAAGACGATTATATAAACCGTTCCTATCGGAACTTTAAAATGGTTGAACCACCACAATAATAATTTAACCTAAATCCTTGGATTAAAATCCAAGGCGATTATATCGGTCGTTCCTATCGGAACTTTAAAATGGTTTTGCAATTTAAAGTGGCAGAGCCACGAGTTTATAATACCCTTATGCTTCAGCATAAGGTTTTCAAAAAAAATCAAAAAAGAAAAGATGAACAACACATCACACCAACAATACGAAAAAACAAGAAAACGCATTAATCAAAAAAAACGTTTCTATATACATGTAATTCTATTTATAATTGGGGCATCTATCTTATATGGATTAACTTTAATTAAAGGATTTAACGTAAATAACAATCCTATTTTAATATACATTATAATAGCAGTTTGGTTTGTTTTATTACTACTTCATTTTATAAAAACATTTATCACTTCTAATTTTTTTGATGATGAATGGGAAAGAGTTCAAACCGAGAAACTTCTACAAAAACACGACAAAAAAGTGTTAGAACTAGAAAAAAAACTACAAAAAGAAGGCGTTTTACCAACGCCAAGCGCTCAAAAGAAAAAAGGTTTTTTTGCTCAATTTAAAAAAGAACAAAAAGTAACTTTAATTGCCGCTTTAGGTAAAAATAATGAATTGGGTAAAGACAATGATTTAATTTGGCATTTACCAAAAGATTTAAAGCGGTTTAAAAGTTTAACAACTGATCATCATATTATTATGGGCAGAAAAACATTTGAATCTATTGGCAAACCTTTACCTAATAGGACTACAATAATTATAACAAGAGATATAAATTATAAATCTGAAGGTTGTTTAGTTACAAACTCCTTAGAAGAAGCGTTAGATTTAGCAAAAAAAGACGAAACTCCGTTTATTATTGGTGGCGCACAAATTTATAATCAGGCGTTAAAGATTGCTACAAATTTAGAAATAACCTATGTACATCATGAGTTTGAAGCCGATGTTTTCTTTCCTAAAATTGATTTAACTATTTGGGAAGAAACGGCAAGAGAATTACATAAAGTAGATGAAAAACATGCTTATGATTATAGTTTTGTATCCTATAAAAGAAAATAGTAATTTAACCTATTCATTTTAGATCTTTATATTAAATACATATCTTAAAAATATTTAAAATGAATCTAAGTTATTGGGAAATAAAATCGTGGTTTACCAATGTAGATTATACTATTGTTGGTAGTGGTATTGTTGGTTTATCTACCGCTTTAAGATTACGAGAATTACATCCAAAAAGTAACATTCTAATACTAGAAAAAGGTATTTTACCAAATGGTGCAAGCACTAAAAATGCTGGCTTTGCTTGTTTCGGTTCTCTATCGGAAATTATAGACGATTTACAAAATCATACAGAACAAGAAGTTTTAGATTTAGTTAAAAAACGCTGGCAAGGTTTACAGTTACTACGAAATAATTTTGGAGATAAACACATCGGGTTTAAAGAATTTGGCGGTTATGAAATTTTTAATTCTGATGAAGAATTTGAAAATTGTTTTGAAAATAAAACGAAAATAAATCAATTATTAGCAACTATTTTTAAGGACGATGTTTTTTCTTTTTTGGATAATAATTTCGGATTTAAAAAAGTAAAAAGTAAGATTGCTTTCAATAAATTTGAAGGTCAGATTGATACTAGTTTAATGATGCAAAACTTATTAGAAAAAGTAAGAAAAAAGAACATTAGAATAATTAATGGTATTGAAGTTACTAAAATTACAGACCAATCTAAAGTTACTTTAGAATTAAATAAGGAATTCACATTTAATTGTAATAAAGTATTTGTTGCAACAAACGGCTTTGCAAATACACTTTTAAACGAAAAAATAAAACCTGCAAGAGCACAGGTTATTGTTACAAAACCAATTAAAAACTTACATATAAAAGGTACATTTCATTTAGATAAAGGTTATTACTATTTTAGAAATATTGATAACCGAATTTTATTTGGTGGCGGAAGAAATCTTGATTTTAAAACCGAAGAAACTACGGAATTTGGTCAAACAAAAATCATCCAAAACAAATTAGAAGAACTTTTAAAAACAGTAATTTTACCAAACACTAAATTCAAAATAGAACATCGTTGGTCTGGTATTATGGGAATTGGTAATCAAAAAAAAACTATTATAAAACAAGTGTCAAATAATGTTTTCTGTGGCATTAGATTAGGCGGAATGGGAATTGCTATTGGTTCAATAGTTGGTAAAGAATTGGCAGAACTTATATAGTGAATTTGAGATTCCTCGTTGCTTTCCCTAAATTTCGGGAGTCGCTCAGTCGGAATGATATTATAATACAATAAATGAAAAAAGATATTAAAATACCAAAAGCAGAAAATGTTTATTTAGCAGTTATTCATGATTACAATAAAATATTTAAAACAAACGATTGGAATGTTTATCTAATTAACGATAAAAATATTGCTATTGAAATGGTTTTAATAAAGTCCAAAGGTTTTGATGATAAAAGAGAAACTTCTGAAATGCGACATAAAGTGGAGTTGCTACCCGCAAAATCTGGTATTAAAATTGAATTTATGCAAGACGAAGTTTTGGTTTTAAATAATGAATTTAAAATTACTTTTTTTGCTGAAAATAAATTATTTGAAAAAATATTTTTATTTAAAAAGAATACTATCAAAATAAGTGCTTTAAGAATGGTTAAGATTCTTAATAAAAAAGGTGTTCTTCTTAAGTGAAAAATTGAGTTATCTCTACCTCTAAGGCATTTGCAATTTTCAATAAATTTAAAATTGTGATATTTCTTTTACCAGCTTCAATATTATTATAACTACTCTTATCAAAATTACAGCGATATGCAATTTCATTTTGACGAATTTTTTTAGATAGTCTAATCTCTTTTATTTTCTTACCTAATTCTTTTAAATATAGTCTTTCTATATGCAGCTCATCTAACACATGGCTATAATGAGAAAAAATATTTTTAAAAAGTTACAATATAATTCAACTAACTAGTTATTTTTTTGTATGTTTGAATTTCCTTACAATAAAATTATTTAAAAATCTAAACATATCTACCCTTTATATTTAGATTGTGTAACTATTCACCCAAAAATTTAGATATTTAAAATTCACGTGCTATTGATT
>CAYQTF010000038.1:0-19393 GCA_964420345.1 uncultured Flavobacteriaceae bacterium | reverse complement strand
CTTGGCACAACAATTGAACTTCTCTAAATAACAAAAAAGTTAATTCTTACTAACTATCTAATTATCAATAGGTATAAGTAAACCTAAACTTTTTTATTATAAAATGAAATTGATTTAATGTCATAATGACGTAATACAAACTATGAGCAATCCTAAAATAAAAATATTAGACAATTTGTCACTTCAAAGTTTTTTAGATGAAGATGCGGAATTAATTCCGTTAATGTCACCTGAAGATGAAAAGAAAATGAATGAAGAAGAAATACCAAATACATTACCAATTTTACCTTTAAGAAATACGGTTTTATTTCCCGGAGTAGTTATTCCTATTACCGCAGGTAGAGATGCATCTATAAAATTAATTAAAGAAGCAAATAAAGGCGACAAAACTATTGGTGTGGTTTCTCAAAAAAATGAAGAAATTGAAGAACCAAATTTTGATGACATTCATAAAATTGGTACGGTTGCCAAAATATTAAAAATGTTAAAAATGCCTGATGGCAACACTATGGTTGTTATACAAGGGCAAAAACGTTTTAAAATTGATAAATTCGTTCAGAACGAACCGTATATAAAAGCAACAACCAAAGAATTTAGTGAAGGTAAATATCAAACTAGAGATAAAGAATTTAAAGAAATTATTAAATCGGTTAAAGATTTGGCCATTAAGATAATTAAAGAAAACCCTAGTTTGCCAACGGAAGCTACTTTTGCGATTAAGAATATAAAATCCGATGCTTTTTTAGTCGATTTTGTTTCTTCAAACATGAATTTAACTGTTGCCGAAAAACAAGGGTTATTAGAAATTAAAGATTTGAAAGATCGTGCTTTGGCGACTTTGAAAAAGATGAATTCTGAATTGCAACGTTTAGAATTGCGCAATGACATTCAGTCTAAAGTGCGTGAAGATATGGATCAGCAACAACGCGAATATTTCTTACATCAACAAATGAAAACCATTCAAGAAGAATTAGGTGGCGTTTCTTATGATGAAGAGTTAGAAGAAATGCGTAATAAAGCAAAAAAGAAAAAATGGAATAAAGAAGTTGCTGATATATTCGATAAAGAATTAGGTAGATTACAACGTATGAATCCGCAAGTAGCGGAATATTCGGTTCAAAGAAATTATTTAGACTTATTTTTAGAATTACCTTGGAATGAATATACTATTGATAAATTCGATTTAAAACGTGCAACCAAAATATTAAACAGAGATCACTTTGGTTTAGAAAAAGTAAAAGATAGAATTATTGAATATTTGGCAGTTTTAAAACTAAAAAACGATATGAAATCGCCAATACTTTGTCTTTATGGACCACCAGGAGTTGGAAAAACATCTTTAGGCAAGTCTATTGCAGAAGCAATTGGTAGAAAATATGTGCGTTTGTCGCTTGGTGGTTTACGTGACGAATCTGAAATTAGAGGTCATCGTAAAACCTATATTGGTGCTATGCCAGGTCGAATTATTCAAAGTTTAAAAAAAGTAAAAACTTCTAATCCAGTTATGGTTTTAGATGAAATTGACAAGTTAGCAAGTTCTGGTTATGGCGATCCTTCCGCAGCAATGTTAGAAGTTTTAGATCCTGAACAAAACACTGCTTTTCATGATAATTTTTTAGATGTAGATTATGATTTATCTAAAATATTATTTATTGCAACAGCAAATAGTCTATCTACAATACCTTGGGCATTACGTGATAGAATGGAAATTATTAATGTGCATGGCTATACTGTAGAAGAAAAAATAGAGATTGCAAAACGTCATTTATTATCTAAACAAATTGAAAATCACGGTTTAAAACCGAAAGACATTAGCATAAGTAAAAAAGTACTAGAACAAATCATTGTTGGTTATACTAGAGAATCTGGTGTTAGAGGTTTAGATAAAATGTTAGCAAAAACGGTACGTTATATTGCAAAATGTATTGTTATGGAAGAAGAATATGACAGTACAATAAAACCCGAAGATTTAGAAAAAATATTAGGTATTGCACGTTTAGAACGTAGCAAATACGAAAACAATAATGTTGCTGGTGTAGTTACAGGTTTAGCTTGGACGCAAGTTGGTGGTGATATTTTATTTATTGAATCTATTATTTCTAAAGGAAAAGGATTGACTTTAACAGGAAATCTTGGTAAAGTTATGAAAGAATCTGCTACTATTGCCATGGAATATATTATGGCTAACGCAGACAAATTAGGCATTAAACAAGAAGTTTTAGATGCCAACAAAGTGCATATTCACGTACCAGAAGGCGCAACGCCAAAAGATGGACCAAGTGCAGGTATTGCGATGTTAACTTCATTAACTTCCAGTTTAACACAACGTAAAGTAAAATCAAAATTAGCCATGACTGGCGAAATTACATTAAGAGGTAAAGTATTGCCAGTTGGCGGATTAAAAGAAAAAATATTGGCAGCAAAACGTGCAAACATTAAAGAAATAATTCTTTGTGCAGAAAACAAAAAAGATATTGATGAAATAAATCAAAAATATCTAAAAGGTTTAACATTTCATTACGTAACCGAAATGAAAGAAGTCATTGATATTGCTCTTTTAAAACAAAAAGTTAAAGGTGCTAAAAAATTATAATTTCTAAATCCTTTCAAAATATTTGAAAGGATTTTTTTTTACTTCTTAATAGTTTATAAAAATTAATTTCATAAATTTGAATAGTATAAGAATCTTTATATTCAATTTTAAAATTCGCACATAATGTCAACAACTGTTATTTATTTTCTTATTGGTTTTTCATCCTTAATAATAGGGTTTCTTATTGCATATTTATTTAGTAAATTAAAATTTGAAAAAGAAACTTCTGCCCTAACGGAAAGAAACAATCAATCCTTACAACAATTAGAAGAAAATAAAAACCTTTTAATTGAAGAAAAAAACGAATTTAACAAACAAATAGATTCCTTAAGAAAAGAAAAAGATTTAATACGTAATGAAAAAGAAACTATTAATATTACGTACAATACTTTAAAAGTAGAAAAAGATAACTTAAACCTTAAATTAATTGAAAATAAAAAAGAAGTTGAAAATTTACAAAAAAAATTCAGCATAGAATTTGAAAATCTTGCCAATAAAATATTAGAAGAAAAATCACACAAATTTACCGAACAAAATAAAGAAAATTTAAAGCAAATTTTAAATCCGTTGCAAGAAAAAATTCAAATTTTTGAACGTAAGGTAGAAATTTCAAATAAAGAAAATACCGAACGCCATATTAAATTAGGCGAACAATTAAGGTTCTTAAACGAGCAAAACATTAAAATTAGTACAGAAGCAACTAATTTAACCAAAGCTTTAAAAGGCGATAGTAAAACACAAGGCAATTGGGGTGAATTAATTTTAGAACGTGTTTTAGAAAAATCTGGTTTAAGAAAAGATCACGAATATGAATTAGAAAAAAGTTTTACTATAGAAGGTACTGAGAACAAACGTTTAAGACCTGATGTTATCATTCATTTACCCGATAATAAAAAAATGATTGTCGATTCTAAAGTTTCCTTAACTGCTTATGAAAAATATGTAAACTCAGAAGATAATTCCGAAGTTTCAGGAGAAAAAGCAGTGTTTTTAAAAGAACATATCTTATCATTAAATAGACATGTACAACAATTAAGTGACAAGAAATATGAAGATTTATATGAAATAGAATCTCCAGATTTCGTACTACTTTTTGTACCAATTGAACCTGCTTTTGCTGTCGCAGTGAACCATGATAATGAATTATACAACAAAGCATTTGATAAAAATATCATTATTGTTACTCCTACAACTTTATTAGCCACATTGCGCACCATAGATTCTATGTGGAATAATGAAAAACAACAGCAAAATGCCTTAGAAATCGCAAAACAAGCTGGCGCACTTTATGATAAGTTTGAAGGTTTAATGACAGACTTAACAAAAGTTGGTAAAAAAATGGATGAAGCAAAAAAAGAATACAAAGGCGCAATGAATAAACTTTTTGAAGGCAGCGGAAACTTAATTAGAAGAGTTGAAAATATTAAAAAACTTGGTGCAAAAGCGAAAAAACAATTACCTGAAACGATTGTTAAAAGAGCATTAGAAAATGAGTAATAAAATCATCTTTAGGTTTTATTGATTTATATTCAGGGTTTCACTTTAAGTGAAACCCTGAATTATTATAATAAAATTACTCCAATTTCATTCTTGCAATTTTACCATTTCCCGCTAACCAAGCATTGTTTTTATCCACAAATTTTATAGCAAAATAGCCTTCATTGTTTACTTTTAACCAAGAATTTCCGTTATCACTAGAAAAATAAATACCTTCGGTTGAAACAGCGAAAACTTCTTTTCCGTCTGTATTTGGCACATATTGTACACAACTAATATAGCCAGGTGCTTTGCCATCTGCAACTAATTGCCAAGTTTTTCCGCCATCTTTAGTAATTGCCTTATTTTTTTGGTTGCCACTTTTTTTAGTGTAATCACCACCACAAATTATCCCGTTTTTAGCATCACTAAAAGCAATAGAATAACCGCCAGTACTTTCGCTACCATATAATAAAGGTGTAGAAGTAATATTCCAAGTTTTTCCTTTATCGGCAGTATGCAAAACCCTAGATTGTTTTCCGCCAGTAATTAACCAAGCATTATCACCATAAATGGCAATATTTGTATTACTTGCAGCAAATACTGCTTCGCCTTCTATTAATTTTGGTAAGTTGTCGCAAGAAATTTTTTGCCAAGAATTACCGCCATTATTTGTTAAAATGATAGACAAACAGTCTTCGGTTGGATCACCAATTGCTATGCCATTTTGAGTATCAAAAAATGCCATAGCATCGTAAAATACTTTTTCGCCTTCTTCTTTATATACTAATTTCGGATTTTTCAAACCTTCTTTATCATCTATTTTAATTTGATATAAAAGCGCAGGGTTTTCAATACTTAAAGCATATAAATTATTGTTAGAATGTCCAGATGCTCTAAAGTTTGGTTGTATTTCTCTAAAAAAATCATTAGGTGTAATTAAAAAATTTCCATTGGTATAGAATGCGTAAATTTTTCCGCCTTCAGCGATAAAATAAGCAGTGCTGTCTATTATTTCAATAGCGCGAATACTATTCATTTTTTTTAATCCAAATTTTTGATGATCAAACTTCTGTAAATTAATACTTTTTATAGTTCTTGGTTTATAATTACTTTGTTTGACTTCTTTTTTACAAGAAAAAGCAATGATTAAAAGTAATACGAATGGTAATTTATATTTCATTTTTTAAAAGAATAAAATGGTTGTAGATTTACAACAAATTTAAGAAATAAATTGACAACTAAAAAAAAGAATAAAAAAGCATTAGTAATTTCGGGTGGCGGATCCAAAGGTGCATTTGCTGGTGGCGTTGCTAAATACCTAATACAAGATAAAAAACGAGATTACGATATTATTATTGGTACTTCTACTGGTAGTTTAATGGTTGTACATTTGGCTTTAGAAAAAATAGATGAATTACAAGAATTGTATTCTAATATAAAACAACGTACTATATTTAGTAATAATCCTTTTTTTATTAAAAAAGTTCATGGTGTACAAGTTATCGGTATTAAACATATAAATACTTTATGGAATTTTATTAATGGAAGAAAAACTTTTGGTGAAAGTAAAAATTTAAGAAAATTCATTAAGAAAAAAATTAGTCTTAAAGATTTTGATACGGTAAAAAAATCGAATAAAGAGGTTATTGTAACGGTTTCTAATTTAACCGAAAACAGAGTAGAATACAAATCTATAAATGATAATTCATATAACGATTTTTGCGATTGGATTTGGGGTTCTTGTAATTATGTGCCTTTTATGAGTTTGTTAAATAAAAATAATTGTGAATATGCCGATGGCGGTTTTGGTGCTTTAGTACCAATAAAAGAGGCGATTTTAAATGGTGCAACCGAAGTTGATGTTATTATATTAGAAACCGAAGTTGAACATTTAAGTAGGTTACCATCTAAAAATCCGTTTTCATTATTATCTACTGTTTTTGAATTTATGTTAGATCAAATTGAAACCCAAAATGTGCATATTGGGAAACTAGAAGCAAAACAAAGAGGCGTAAAACTAAATTTATATTATACACCAACGGTTTTAACTACAAATTCGTTAATATTCAATAAAAAATTGATGGCAAAATGGTGGCATCAAGGTTATGAATATGCTAAACAAAAAGATTTAGTGGCTATGAATAAGGTGAAGTAAAATCAGTTTGTTTATGCGAGTTATTCATATTAACCTGATTGTATCAAATTTTTAACCTAACGCATAGAACATTAAATATTAGCATTGTCCGATAAAGACATTAGACCGCTTCGCTATTAGATATTAGACAAAAGACCAAGTCGTAAATATTTGATAATCTTTTATTTAAAAAAGAAAGTGAGTTTGGCAGTAATTCTTTAATTAATTTTTAAAAAAGTAAGGTGTCGTTTTACAAATATCTCCTTACCTCTTTGTTTTATTGGGTTTTTAGTCTTTGTCTGTAATTTTTATCGGACAACAGTATAAAAAAATCTTAAGACTCTACGAACCCCAAGATTTTAAACTTTACACATTTTAATGGATAGTACCAAATTCAACTAAATTTTAATCAATGAATTAAACTTTGTTAATCCATTGTTTGTGAAATCTTGGTACGTAATTGTCTTTTATAATCTTCTTCTAACCAACGTACATAATTTTTAGTATTCTTAATAATACAATATGAATATTGTTTTACTCTATGCGTAATATCATCATTTAATAAACGCATTAGCATTAAAGCGTCATAAACATCTTCACTATTTTCAATGCAAATAGTTACATGCTGATTAATAGAATTCTCTAAAACTGTTTTAGATTTTAGACCTTCGCCTGTAATTTTATCGTATTCATTTTTTATATTAAATTCTACATTTTCAGATTTCACAAATTTTTCACGTACATCATCTGGCATTTTATAAGTAAAATTACGTTCTAAATCTTCATCGTTAGTAATATTCTCTAGAAAATAATTTGGAGATCTAAAAATTTGTTGCCAATTAATATTGGCAGTCCAAGGACCAAATCTTGCGATATTGTTACCTAAATCTATTAAATTAAATGTTTTTTTATCACCTAACACACGCGAACCTCTACCAATCATCTGAAAATATAATGTTAATGATTTTGTAGCACGATTCATAATAATGGTTTCAATAGTTGGTTCATCGAAACCTGTAGTTAATATACCAACCGAAGTTAAAATTGCACCAGGTGTATTTTTAAACCAAGTTAAAATTTCTTTACGTTCTTCTTTTGCTACGTTACTATCTAAATTACGCACTTTATAACCAGCTTCTTTAAAAGTGTCATGCACATACCAAGAAGTTCTAATTCCGTTATTAAAAATTAAAGCTTTAGTACCTTTAGCACTTCTTTCATAAGCGTCTAATAATTTACTTTGCATTAATTGATTAACATATAATTCTTCGGATGATTTAACGGTATAATCACCATTCATACCAACTTTTAAGGCACTTAAACCAACATTAAACGCATGTGGTATTGCTGTGGATAAAAAACCGCTTGAAATTAAAGAAGTAATTGTTTCACCAACTAATAACTCATGATAAATATCTTTTAATGGTGTTTCCATATTAGAACTTAAAGGCGTTGCTGTAACTCCTAAAATAAAACACTCTTCAAAATACTTAAATAATTTTCTGAAAGAATTATAATGTGCCTCATCTATAATAACCAGACCTATATCTTTTAATTCTATTTGCCCTTCTTTAAGTCTGTTATTTAAAGTCTCTACCATTGCAACAAAACACATATAATCCTCTTGATCTGGCAATTCTTTAACTTGGCTATTAATTATTTTATTAGGAACATTAAATTCCGTTAACATAGCCGAAGTTTGCTTATACAACTCTACTCTATGCGTTAAAATAATAACTTTCTTTTTCGTTTTCTCTATAAAACGTCTAGCAATTTCAGAAAAAATTACTGTTTTTCCACCACCAGTTGGCAATTGATATAATAAATTATAATAATCTGGTAATTCATCAATCTTACCTAAAATAGCTTCAATTGCATTCTTTTGATAAGTATATAATGTTTTTCCGCCTTTATTTGAAGTATTGTCACTCATATTATAAGTACTATTTTACCATTTTAGATTTTGCAAATTTACACACTTTTATAAGTTATATTTCTATAATTTCAATAAAATATTTATTTAAGACATATTTTAACCCCAAGAAAAATAATTATATTGATTTTTCGATATATAACAACGCATTTGGACCTTCATTAAAAAGCAGATCTAAAATACTTAGGTTTTCCATAAAATCATATTTATCAGAAAATACTTGTCTGTATTTAGGTAAGTTATGTGATTTTTCACTTTTAGCATTAACTAAATATCTACAATCATTAACTACTTCTGTTTGGTATTCTTTAGTAGTTTCATATTTTAAATTTAACGGTAATAAATCAAAAATTAATTCTAAAGTTTTTAAATTCAAATCTAAAAGATAGGTTTCTTTTTTATGAAAAATTGATTCTAAATCATCTATATAAAATTCAAAAAATGGCGAAGATCGATAGGCGGAAAATAAGGATTTTAAATGCTGTTGTTGCCAATTTTCATTATAATCAATCTTAATATCTTTGGTTTGTTGTTTGCCTGATACTTTTTGAATCGGTACATTAAGTAATTGTTTACCATTTGCACCTAAAATATAACATCTATTTCTATAAGTTTGCTTTTGATAATTATCATTAATCTCAAAAAGAATATGTTTCGCTTGCTTCAATTTTACAAACTGATAAACCGAAGAAAAATAAGTAGGATGAAATATAGAAGATTCTAAATCTTTAATTTCAGAATTAAGCATCCTCTTTCTTTTTCTTCAAAAATTCATAACCAATATAAGCAGCTAAAGCAATTAAAAAGTACATTAAAAAAGAGGTTGGTTTTCCGTTACCGTGTACTGTGGTAAAGAATCTTTCCCATCTTGGACCTCTAAATATACCATTTTTCCAACTCATCCAAACAAGTACGGGTTTACCGACAACATGATCAAATGGAGTAAAACCCCAATATCTGGCATCTAAAGAATTTTGTCTATTGTCTCCCATCATCCAATAATAATCTTGTTTAAAAGTGTAATTGGTTACTGCTTTTCCGTTTATATAAAATTCATTACCGTTTTCTGCAAAACTTACATTTTCATAACGTTTTAATAAATCTCTGTAAAAAGGAATTGTTTTAGAATTTAATTCTACTGTTGCTCCTTTTTTAGGCATGTATAGTGGTCCGAAATTATCTATTGTCCATGGATATTGAGAATCATGTGGGAAAATATCTTTAGAATACTTTCCTTTTTGCTCAAACTCTTGGGTTAAACTAGATACATCGGGATTATTTTTAATTCGTTTAGCAGTTGCTTCATCTAAATTAAAAAACACTTCTCTTTTAGCATTTTGTCTGTATTCTTTTAACTCATAAACATCAATTAATGTCTGATAGTTACCAGATTTTGATTTTACTTTATAAAAATACTGTGGTTTACAACGATCTGGCATTTTAGACAATTTTCCATCTATATAAATATCGCCATCTCTAATTTCAAAAGTATCGCCAGGTATTGCTAAACAACGCTTAACGTAATTCGTTTTTTTATCTATTGGTTTGTAGGTGAATTTACCCGAATTGTCATTCCACATCCATTTTAGCGTATCGGCAGGCCAATTAAATACCACAATATCGTTTCGTTTTATTTTCTGAAATCCAGGAATTCTTGCATAAGGTAATGAAAGAGTTTTATTTTTTACATTAGAAGATAAACCTAAAAACGGAATAGAATCATGTACCATTGGCAAAGCAATTGGTGTCATTGGTACTCTTGCGCCATAATGAAACTTGCTTACAAAAAGATAATCACCAACTAATAAGGATTTTTCTAACGATGATGTTGGTATTGCGTAAGGTCGCATAAAATATGTGTGTACAATAGTTGCTGCAACAATTGCAAACAAAACGGCGCTTGTCCAAGAAGTAACATTTTTTAAAATAACGTCATCATCTTTTCCAACATATTTTGTTTCTGGTTTAAAATTGACATAAGCCGCAAATAAACCTGCGCTAATTAAAGTAAATACTGTAAATCGTTTTTTACGGTAATTAAATACGTGTAAAAATTCATATACAATTGCTAAAATCATGATATTACCAACTACTGGCACAAATAGTAAAATAAGCCACCACCAAGGTCTTTCAATTATTTTTATGGCAACATAGTAATTATATATTGGCACAAATGCTTCCCATTGTTTTCTACCTGCTTTTACAAATAGTTTACTGAAAATTAAAATCCCTATAACAGAGGAAATTATTAATGTGATTATTATTATTTGTGTGTATGTCATTTTATTTTTTCTTAACCGCAAAGGTCGCTAAGTTTTCGCAAAGGTCGCAATGCTTTATATTGTTTTTTTTGGATTAAAATCCAAAGTTATTATATCGTTCGTTCCTATCGGAACTTTTACTTATATTCTATTTTATTTTCTCTTCTCTTTTCTCTATTTAACACCAAAAGTTATTATAATCGTTCGTTCCTATCGGAATTTTTTACTGATATTCTATCTTATTTCTCTTCTCTTTTCTCTATTTAACACCAAACAAAACATCTTTCATAGTAAAAACTCCTTTTTTATCTACTAACCATTCCGCAGCAATAATTGCTCCTAAAGCAAAACCATCTCTACTTTTTGCGGTATGTTTTATTTCAATTTTATCAATTTTAGATTCGTATTTAACTATATGTGTTCCTGGTACGTTTTCTATTCTTTTTGCTTCAATAAGTAACTCATTGTCATTATTTGTTACTCCTAAAGTCCATTTTTTTTTGTTAAAATTTTCTAAAATTGGTTTTGTTAATGTAATTGCTGTTCCGCTTGGCGCATCTAATTTTTGAGTATGATGAATTTCCTCTAATGAAATATCATAATCATAAGCTTTCATTAAATTCGCTAGTTTTTCATTTAACTCAAAAAACAAATTGACTCCTAAACTAAAGTTAGATGCATAGATAAAACTGCCGTTTTTTTCTTTACAAAGAGTTATAATTTCATCATATTTTTTTAACCAACCTGTTGTGCCAGAAATAATTGGCACATTATTTTCTAAACAAATTTTAATATTTTTAAATGCCATTTTTGGAATACTAAAATCAATGGCAACATCAATTGTGTCTAAATTAAAATTTTGTGTATTGCTATCGGTTTTTAAAACGATTTTATGTCCTTTTTTTAAAGCAAATTTTTCAATTGCTTTTCCCATTTTTCCGTAACCTAAAAGTGCAATATTCATTTTAACTAAAATTTATAAGTTAAAGTAGCACCAACATTAACGCTATTCTGAATTGGCGAAACAAATACATTAGGTCTAAAAGACAAATTTGTATCCAATTTTTTATCTGGTAAATGCGCATCAACATTTGCTTCTAAAATATTTAGAGCATATAAACCAATGGAAATAAACATGGCTAAATCTCTGCTTTTTTTAAAATCATCCGTTGCTCTTTCTAAAGCAGTAATATCTAAGTTTTCGAATTCATGTGGTTTACCTTGCAATTCTAATTTTAGAGCATCTAAAACACGATTATAATTATCATCACTTCGCTTATAGAAATAAATAGAAGTCCCTAAAGCACCATATATTAAAGGGATTTTCCAATATTTTTTATTATATGCTTGACCTAAACCTGGCAAAACTGCAGAATAAAATGCTGCTTTTGCTGGCGCTAACGGATTGATATAATAGTCATCTAAAGAATTTTTATTTTTAACTTCTATATCATCTGACACTTGTCCTAAAACAGTTATCAAACAACTTAGCAAAATCAGTAAAATACCAAATCGTTTTGACATTCTTTATTGTAGTAATTTTTTAATTCGATTAAAATCTTCTTCTGAATGAAACGGAATTTCAATTTTACCTTTATTATTTCCAAAAATTTTCACCTCAATTTTATGACCAAAATATTCGTTAAAACTTTTTATTGCTTTAGAAATATAAACTGGTGTTTCTTTGGTCTTTGTCCCGACACTTCGGGATTGGTCTTTAGTCTTTGGATTTTTAAAACTTTTAACTAAAGATTCTGTTTGTCTAACCGATAGTTTTTCGGTAATTATTTTTTCATAAATACCTAACTGTTCCTCTTGATTTTCAATACTTAATAAAGCACGACCATGACCCATACTTAAAAAACCATCACGCATACCAGTTTGAATGATTGGGTCTAGTTTAAGTAATCTTAAAAAATTAGTTATTGAAGAACGACTTTTACTAACACGTTTTGCCATTTGCTCTTGTGTTAGTTTTATTTCATCTATTAAGCGCTGATAAGATAAAGCGATTTCAATCGGATCTAAATCTTGTCTTTGCAAATTTTCAACCAATGCCATTTCTAACATTTCTTGATCGTTTGCCAAACGAATATATGCAGGTATTGTTTTATTACCAATTAATTTAGATGCTCTAAAACGTCTTTCACCAGAAACAATCTGAAATGAGTTACCTGCTTGTTTACGAACTGTAATTGGCTGAATAATACCTAATTCTGAAATAGAGTTTGCTAATTCACGCAAAGCTTCTTCGTTAAAAAAAGATCTTGGCTGATACGGATTAACAACAATAGCATCAATATCAATTTCAACAATAGTACCAACTAATTTATCTGCATTCGTATCTTGTGCCGAAATAATATCATCACTCGTATTATTCAATAAAGCAGATAATCCTCTACCTAAGGCTTGTTTTTTAATTGCTTTTGCCATCTTCGTTTCTTTTAAGTATTTCGTGTGCTAAATTAAGATAATTAATAGAACCTTTACTCGTTGCATCATATTCAATAATACTTTCGCCATAACTTGGTGCTTCACCTAACTTTATATTTCTTTGAATGATGGTTTTAAATACCATATCATCAAAATGTTTTTTAACTTCTTTAACTACTTGATTAGATAATCGTAAGCGAGAATCATACATCGTTAATAACAATCCTTCAATTGCTAAGTCTTTATTATGAATTTTTTGAATACTGGTAATCGTATTTAATAATTTACCCAAACCTTCCAAAGCATAATATTCACATTGTATTGGTATAATAACCGAATCGGCTGCTGTCAAAGCGTTTAAAGTGATTAAACCTAAAGATGGTGCGCAGTCAATAATAATATAATCGTAATCATCACGTACTTCGGCTAATGCTTTTTTAAGCATGTATTCTCTGTTTGGTTTGTCCACCAATTCTATTTCAATCGCTACCAAATCTATATGTGCAGGAATGATATCTACATTAGGCGAATTTGCTTTTACAATGGCGTCTTTAGCGGAAGAAGTGTGCTCTAAAACACGATACGTACCTATTTCTACAGCATCTACATCAATACCTAAACCTGAACTTGCATTTGCTTGTGGATCGGCATCTACTAATAAAACTTTTTTCTCCAACACACCAAGTGCCGCAGCAAGATTTACTGTTGTAGTTGTTTTGCCAACACCGCCTTTTTGATTTGCTACTGCAATAATTTTACTCATTTGGTTGTTGTTTTTAATAATGTAAAAGTAGTTTATTTAAATTGTTTAATTGTTTTTTGTTTAATTGTTATATCGTACAAAACAATTAAACGATTTACAATAACTGTAAAGACGTTTTGCAAAACGTCTTTACAGTTATTATTTTCTCTTTTTAGAACGTATCATTGCTTCTAACATATCCCACATTTCTTCTGGAATATCTTCTAACATGTTCATTTGCCCTGCGCCTTTTAACCATTCGCCGCCATCAATAGTAACAACTTCACCATTTATATAAGCAGAAAAATCGGACATTAAATATGCTGCAAGGTTTGCCAATTCTTGGTGCTCTCCTACTCGACCAACTGGCACTTTTTTCTTCATGTCAAACTTTTCTCTCAGTTCGCCTGGCAATAATCTATCCCAAGCACCTTTTGTCGGAAATGGACCTGGTGCAATTGCATTAGATCTAATTCCGTATTTTGCCCATTCTACCGCTAAAGATCTTGTCATTGCCAAAACACCTGCTTTTGCAGTTGCGCTTGGTACTACATAACCAGAACCAGTCCAAGCATAAGTTGTTACAATATTTAAAATAGTTGATTTTTCTTGTTTGGTATTAATCCAATGTTTACCAAAAGCAAGTGTACAGTTTTTTGTTCCTTTTAAAACAATATCTATTATGGTATCAAATGCGTTTGCAGACAATCTTTCTGTAGGTGAAATAAAATTTCCAGCCGCATTGTTTAATAAACCATCTACTCTACCAAAGGTATCGATTGTTTTACTAAGCATTGCTTCTACTTGATCGTAAAATCTTATATCACATTGTACAGGTAAAACTCTCCCGCCAGTTTGCTCTTCTAATTCGATTTTTACTTTTTCTAATTTTTCTATATTTCTAGAAGAAATGACCACTTTCGCCCCTAATTCTAAAAAATATTTAGTCATTGCTTTTCCGAGTCCAGAACCGCCACCAGTAACTACAATTACTTGATTTTCTAAACTTCCTTCTCTTAACATTGGTTTTGTATAATTCATTTTCTTGTATGGTAATAATTAGAATCTTGTAAAAGTAAAATTTTTAGTTGAGAAAACAGAAGAATCTTGTTAAAAAAATCTTAATAATTTTAAATTATTAATTCTTAATTTCCTGTTAATAACTTCTAATTTTTCCTAGAAAACAAAGCATCATATTTCTTAAATTAGCGTCGCACACATACCAATAAGAAGAAGACTGAAAAATGGCAAAAGAAACCAAATATACCGAAGATAATATACGTTCACTAGACTGGAAAGAGCATATTAGAATGCGACCAGGAATGTATATTGGTAAATTAGGCGATGGTTCTGCTCCTGACGACGGAATTTACATCTTAATTAAAGAAGTTCTAGACAATTGTATTGATGAGTTTGTAATGAATGCTGGTAAAACTATCGAAATTTCGGTAAGAAATCAAACAGTTATTATTAGAGATTATGGTCGTGGAATACCTTTAGGAAAAGTAGTTGACGTAGTTTCAAAAATGAATACTGGTGGAAAATACGACTCTAAAGCATTTAAAAAATCGGTTGGTTTAAATGGTGTTGGTACAAAAGCAGTAAATGCTTTATCAAGTTTTTTTAAAGTGCAATCCATTAGAGAAGATAAAACAAAAATTGCTGAATTTTCTAAAGGCGAATTAACTTTAGACGATAAAATAGAAGTGTCTAATTTACGACGTGGTACTAAAGTTTCTTTTATACCAGATGAAGAAATTTTCTCTAAATTCAAATTTAGAAATGAATATATCATTAAAATGATTCTTAATTACGTGTATTTAAACACTGGTTTAACCATTGTTTTTAACGGAGAAAAATATTTTTCCGAAAACGGATTAAAAGATTTATTAGAAAATAATATTGATGAAGAATCACGTCTTTTTCCGATAGCACATTTATTAGAAGAAGATATTGAAATAGCATTAACATATAGTAAAGCACAATATAGCGAAGAATATTATTCGTTTGTAAACGGTCAACACACAACGCAAGGTGGAACGCATCAAAATGCTTATCGTGAGGCGATTGTAAAAACAATTCGTGATTTTTTTGGTAAGAATTACGAAACTTCAGATATTAGAAAATCCATTGTTACTGCAATAAGCATTAAAGTAATGGAACCTGTTTTTGAATCTCAAACCAAAACAAAATTAGGTTCAACGGAAATGGGTGGCAATTTACCAACGGTAAGAACTTTTATTCATGATTTTGTAAAACATCGTTTTGATAATTTTTTGCATAAAAACCCAACTATTGCAGATCAAATTCAAAAGAAAATTTTACAAGCAGAACGTGAACGTAAAGATTTATCAGGCATTAGAAAACTTGCACGAGATAGAGCAAAAAAAGCAAATTTACATAATAAAAAATTACGTGATTGTAGAGTGCATTTAAACGACATGAAAAAAGAAAATCGTTTAGATACTTCTATTTTTATTACCGAAGGTGATTCTGCAAGTGGTTCGATAACAAAATCTAGAAACGTAAATACACAAGCCGTTTTTAGTTTAAAAGGAAAACCACTAAATTCATACGGATTAACAAAAAAAATTGTTTACGAAAACGAAGAATTCAATCTTTTACAAGCAGCACTTAATATTGAAGATAGTATTGAAGATTTACGTTACAATAATATAATTATAGCAACCGATGCAGATGTAGATGGAATGCATATTCGTTTATTATTAATTACTTTCTTTTTACAATTCTTCCCCGAAGTAATTAAAAACGGACATCTATACATTTTAGAAACTCCTTTATTTAGAGTTCGTGATAAAAAAGATACCTATTATTGTTATTCTCAAGAAGAAAAACAAAAAGCGATTAAATCTCTAAGAGGAAAACCAGAAATAACTCGATTTAAAGGTTTAGGTGAAATTTCGCCAAACGAATTCGTACATTTCATTGGTAAAGACATGCGATTAGATCCTGTAATGTTAGATAAAGAAGTGCCAATTCAAAAAATGTTGGAGTTTTATATGGGAAAAAACACGCCAGACAGACAAAAGTTTATTATTGATAATTTGAAGGTGGAATTGGATTTAGAGGAAGAGGAAGTTTAAAATTACCAAAAGAACCCTTCAAGGGTTTAAAACCCTTGAAGGATTGATTTTACCTTTTTATAACAATAGAATGAATCCAAAAACTTTATATAAACTCATTAAATAAAGAACTTTAAGAAAACAAATGCAATTAAAAAACCAAAATAAACTATATAACGACCTTGCTTCCATAATAGAACAAGGCAAAAAACAAGTTGCTATACAAGTAAATAGTACTTTGACTTTAGTTTTTTGGCAAGTTGGTAATAAAATAAACGAGCATATTCTAAAAAATAAGCGTGCAGATTATGGAAAAGAAATTGTGTCAACAGTGTCGGGACAATTGGCACGTCAATTTGGTAAAGGGTTTGAAAGTCGAAATTTGCGTAGAATGATGCTTTTTGCAAATCAATTTCAAGATTTTCAAATTGTGGCGACACTGTCGCCACAATTGAGTTGGTCTCATTTTGTAGAACTTCTACAAATAAAAAATAAAAATGCGAAAGAATTTTACATAAAAAAAATAGCAGATGAAAATTGGAGCGTTAGACAAACACGTAAAAAAATAGAAACTAAAAATTTTGAAAGAACAAAAATTGCAAATACACAAATTGTAGAAAGCGAAATTGATAATCAAATATTTAAAGACCCATACTTTTTAGATTTTTTAGGTCTAAAAGAAGGTTATTTTGAAAATGATTTGGAATCTGCAATATTAAAAGAATTAGAACTTTTTATATTAGAACTTGGCAAAGGGTTTACTTTTATTGAACGTCAAAAAAGAATGATAATTGATGGTGAAGATTTTTATCTAGATTTATTATTTTTTCATAGAAAATTAAAACGTCTTGTAGTAATTGAGTTAAAAATTGGTAAGTTTAAAGCGTCATATAAAGGTCAAATGGAATTATATCTAAAATGGCTCAACAAATACGACAAGCAAGAAGGAGAAAATATGCCAATTGGTTTAATACTTTGCACCGAAACTAGCAAAGAACAAATCGAATTATTAGAAATGCACAAAGATGGAATAATGGTTGCCGAATATTGGACTGACTTACCTCCAAAAAAAGAATTAGAAGCAAAACTAAAATCCATTTTAATTGAAACCAAAGAACGATTAGAAAGAAAAAAACTTAAATAAGTTCAAGTAAGCAAATGCAAGAAGAAAACGAAAACATAGAAAACGAACACGAAAACAACGAAGAACTTCAAAACGAAGAATTACATCAAGATGATTTGTTAGAAGAAACCGAAACCATAACCAAAGTTACAGGCATGTACAAAGAATGGTTTTTAGATTACGCAAGTTACGTAATTTTAGAACGTGCCGTACCAGCAATTGATGATGGTTTCAAACCTGTACAAAGACGTATCATGCAGTCTATGAAAGACTTAGATGATGGTAGATACAATAAAGTTGCAAATTTAGTTGGTCATACCATGCAATATCATCCACATGGTGATGCTAGTATTGGCGATGCTTTGGTGCAATTAGGTCAAAAAGAATTGTTAATTGATATGCAAGGAAACTGGGGAAATATTTTCACTGGTGATCGTGCAGCAGCAAGTAGATATATAGAGGCACGGTTATCTAAATTTGCCATTGAAGTCGTTTTTAATCCGAAAACAACCAAATGGCAAAAAACCTACGATGGTCGTAGAAAAGAACCGATTGATTTACCTGTGAAATTCCCACTACTTTTAGCACAAGGTGCTGAAGGAATTGCCGTAGGATTATCAACTAAAATTCTACCGCACAATTTTCTTGAATTGATAGACGCTTCCATAAAATATTTAAAAGGAAGAAGTTTTAAAATATATCCAGATTTTTTAACATCAGGTATTGCAGATATTTCAAACTACAATGATGGTAAACGTGGTGGAAAAGTTAGAGTACGTGCGAAAATATCTCAGTTAGATAAAAAAACATTGATTATTAACGAGTTACCGTTTGGCAACACAACTAATACATTAATAAATTCTATTTTAAAAGCAAATGAAAAAGGTAAGATTAAAATTAAAAAAATTGAAGATAATACCGCAGCAGAAGTAGAAATTTTAGTGCATTTACCAGCAGGAATTTCACCAGACAAAACGATTGATGCTTTGTATTCTTTTACCAATTGTGAAACTTCCATTTCGCCAAATGCTTGTATTATTGAAGATAACAAACCTATTTTTATTGGCGTAACCGAAATGTTAAAACACTCAACAGATCATACGGTTGATTTAATAAAGCAAGAATTAGAAATTCAGTTAAACGAATTACAGGAAAAATGGCATTTTGCATCTTTAGAACGTATTTTTATTGAAAACAGAATCTATCGTGATATTGAAGAACAAGAAACTTGGGAAGGCGTAATTAAAGCAATTGACAAAGGTTTGAAACCATATATTAAACACTTAAAACGTGCTGTTATAGAAGAAGATATTATCCGTTTAACGGAAATACGAATTAAAAAAATATCTAAATTCGATATTGATAAAGCCAAACAACATATTGAGTCTTTAGAAGATCAAATTGAAGAAGTTAAAAACCACCTATCAAATCTAATAAATTTCGTAATTGATTACTTTAAAAACCTAAAAACCAAATACGGAAAAGGTAGAGAACGCAAAACCGAACTACGTGCTTTTGAAGATATTATTGCAACTAAAGTTGTTATCCGTAATTCAAAATTATATGTAAATAAAAAAGATGGTTTTATCGGTACAAGTTTGCGTAAAGATGA
>CAYQTF010000037.1:7465-20810 GCA_964420345.1 uncultured Flavobacteriaceae bacterium | reverse complement strand
TATCATAGCAAAAAAACCTACTAATCTAACCGAAAATCAAAAAATAAGAATAGACTTATTATTTAAATTATACCCAGAATTAGAAACAGCATATAAGCACACTTTAGAGTTTAGATCTATTTATGAAAACACAGACCAATTAAAAGCATTAGAACGATTTAACCTTTGGATAGAAGATACTTTTGAACAAAAACTAGAAACATTTTATACAACAGCAAATACGGTAAAAGCAAACTTTGAAAATATATTAAACTTCTTTATAAACCGAAATACCAACGCAAATGCAGAATCATTCAATGCTAAAATCAAACTATTTAGAGCAAATTTAAGAGGTGTATCCGATACTAAATTTTTCCTTTTCAGATTACACAAACTTTTTGCCTAATCCCCATAAAAAATATGTGACCCGTTTAAATACGGTTTTAGTCAATGGCGAATCTGGTAACGGAAAAGTAAAAGTTACCGTAACTGCAAACCGAGAAATTAGAAGTATTAATATTTCTGATGATTTATTAAACGAAAAAGATGAACTAGAAGATTATTTAATCATTGCATTAAATAATGCGCTTAATAATGCCAATGAAATTAATGAAACCGAAATGGCAGCAGCAGCAAAAGATGGCATGCCAGATATACCTGGTTTAGATATGTTTAAGTAAAACAAAACCTCAAAAACGAATTTAATTTTGAGGTTTCTAAATTTGAGGATAGTGTCTGTTTTTTTAAATTAAATCTTCTAATAATAATGATGCTTTTTCAAAATTATATAATTTCTTATTTATAATCTTACGAAGTATTTTTTTTGATTTTTCAATTTCATCCATTTTTAAATAAAGTAATGCTTTAAACCAATAACCTTTAGATTTATCTAAAGTATTAGAATTTATCATTTTATCAAATTCTAATATTGCTTTATGAAACTGTTTTAATTCCATATTTGCAATACCGGCATACAAATAAATAGATGGATTAATATCATTATTTTTGCCTGTATATAATTTAAATAATTTTAGGGCTTCTGTATAATTTGCATTTTCAAATTCTTGAACACCATTTTTTAAATTATTTAAATCTTTACCTCTTTTTGTAATCGATGGCAAATCGTTAATAGAATAATACTGAGCAAACAAATCACTAGATGATTTTTGATTTATTATATAAAAACTAAACACACTTATAAATAAAACAGCAATTGATGCTATTAGAAGATAATAATTTTTCTTTTTTGGTTTTAAATTTTCTGTGTGGTATTCATTTTTAACTTTTAGTAAAGTAGTTTCGATTTTTTTTGCATCATCACTTTGTAAATAAGTTTTAATTTCTTTTGCTAATTTTTTATTTTTAGGTTTAATATCAATATAATTATCACTTAAAAAATGATTTAACTCTTTGGCAAGTTCAACCTCTTTTTTTAACGATGTGTTTTTAACTATTTCTTTTTCAAATAACGATATATCTTCTTTAGACATTGAGTTACCTATATAAGATTCTATTTTTAATTTTAAAGTATCATTCATGATTTATAGCTTATTATATCTTGAATCTTGTTTAACTAATTCGGTTAATTTTTTTTTACACTTAAATATACGTTGAAAAGCCGTATTTTTTGTTGCATAATCAAACTTTTTTATAATAATATCGTAAGATACTTTATTAAAATAATCTTTTAATAATTTTTGGCAATTTTCAGATAGTTTAAGCAACATTTCATTAAATAAATCCCAACGCTCTTGTTCTAATATTTGTGATACGTCTTCGTCTTCACTCTTTAGTTCAAAAACACCTTCATTTCTTACCTCTTTTTTTCGTTTATTTAATTCTTGATACCATAAATTTCTACACATGGTATAAATATAAGCTTCTAAAGAAGTATTTATTTGCATACCTTTAATTTTTGCTCTAGTAATTAATTGGTATAATGCTTTATGGAAAATTTCTTCGGCATCTAAACTATTCCCTTTATTATTATAAATAAACGATTTCACTTTTGGATATAAAGTGTCGTAAATTAAACGTATTACTTTTTCATCACCATTTATTAGTGCAATAATTTGATTATTATTATTTGACATTCATTAGTTGTTGGTTGACAAAATTACATTTTTTTATTTTACTATATTATAGCATTTAAGAACATAATAAGAATAATCTGTGAGTTCTGCGTAAAATCTACGGAAGAAAAACCTACAAACCTTTAAACCTAACATCTAACCTAACCAATTGTGTTAACTTATTTTTACATTTAAAAATACGCTGAAAGGCTACATTTTTAGTTGCATAACTAAACTTTTTTACAATAGCATTATAAGAAACTTTCGCAAAATAATCTTTTAGTAATTCTTGGCAGTTCTCAGATAATTTTAAAAACATTTCTTTAAATAAATCCCATCGTTCTTGGTATAAAATGCCTTCGGTAAGATAATCATCTTCGGACTTTAATTCAAAAACACCCTCATTTTTAATTTCTTTTTTCTTTTTGTTTAATTCTTTATACCATAAATTTTTACAAACGGTTAAAAAATAAGCTTCAAAAGAAGTATTAATTTGTACACCTTTAATTCTTGCTCTAACTAATAGTTGAAACAAGGCATTATGAAAAACATCTTCAGCATCTTTATCTGAACCCCTATTGTGATAAACAAAAGATTTTACTTTTGGGTAAAACGACTCATAAACCAATTTTAAAACCTGCTCATTATCGTTTAAAAGCGCCTCTATTTTAGGGTGGTTTTTTACTTTACTCATAAAAAAAAATAAAAAAAGTGGGTAAGATTTTTAAACTATTTTAACTAATAGCAATAATACAAATTATATTTTGTTATTTTTAACCTTTTAAAAATCTTTTATATTATGAAAAAAATTATTTATTTAGTAGTTGTACTTGTTTCTTTTATTAATTGTAGTGATGCAATTGATGAACTACAGGATAATGAAATTATAGCACGAGAAAAACGTGGCGGCTTTGGGGAAAATTCAACAATTTTTGCTGTTGATATTATGGTAGTTCATTATGTAACTGGAACGACTCAAAGCCAAATTGACACGTTGAGAAATAAATATTTTACAGATTCATTTTCAGGCGGTTCCTTGAAAGGAATCCTTTTCCCCGATTTTTATACAGTTGAATTAAATGATCTTACAGCAACAAATAATATATTGATAGATGTTTGGAGAATTAATAAAATGGTTTCAGGAAAACCTGGTCATGGAATAAAAGGTCAATTAGATGAAGAGGAAATTGTGTATGATATAGACCCTCATTAAATCTGCAAAACTTTTTAAAAAAAATAAAACAAACCCTTGTATATAATATTACTACAAGGGTCTAAACACTCTAAACGCTTTAATTCGGATAAAAAAATGATAAGAATATTTAGCAACTATTAAATGGGAGCAAGGTTTTGTACGTAGAAAATGTAACTACACAGAAAATCAAAATACGTGAAGATTTTTTATGTACTTGTAACAAATGTAGTGATAAAGAATCACCATCAGTAAAACACTTTATTCCATAAGGTTAAATTTGGACTTCAAAAAGCGTTTTATATACCTTTTGAAATGTCAACATTTACTTAAGTTATCAGTAAGTTATATGGTGGTTAGACTTAACATAATAGAAAAACAGTGCGCTTATTTATGCATAAGGCACGAGAAACTATGAAGTCGAGTGAACAAAACCCTATGGATGGTAATGTTCAATTTGACAAATTTGTTATTGGAGTTATGATAGTAAAAAGTAACAGGTTGTAATTGCCTTAGAACTAACAGATAAAGATAATGTAAAACGAATTTATTCTTTAAAATGGTGATTTCTCATCCAAGGAATTAAATACAATATGCTGATAAGTATATTGATGTAAAAGTAAAAGTTATAATAGATTTATGGAAATAATATCGTCCAATTTCTAATCAGTTAATGACCTCTATGTATATAAGAATTATTATCCTATTAATTGGTTTATTACATAATAATGATAATACACAGAACTTACTTAGAAAAAATAATTCTATAAAAATTAAATTTTCATCATTTGATACGATTAAGCAAAGTGAACTTTACCATTTAGGAAAATCTTTTAAAAAAAATAAAAAATACAAAGAGTCCTTAAAATACTTCAATAAAGTATTAAAAATAAATCCATCAAATAAAACAGCAATTAAGACTTATTTTCAAATAAGTTTTTCTTTTATAAAGTTAAATGACAATATTAAAGCCATTAGTACCCTTAAAAATTTAGAAAGAATTCTAAAAGAAAAAGGAAATAATAATAATAATAATAATAATAATAAATTATTAATTAAAACATATATTAACCTTTCTTACTTATATTTAAATCTTGACAATCAAAAAGAAAGCAATACTTTAGGATTGTTTTTTTGTGAAAAAGCAGATTCATTAATTAATTTCACTAAAGTTTCAACAAAAACTAAATTTAAAATTAAATTAAATCTCGCCTCATTTTATAATCAATTTGATCACTTAAATATTGAAAAAGCAAACTTTCATTATAACCAAGCCCTTAAAATTGCAGTAAAAACTAAAGACACTTTAAATGTTTTTAATGTTTTACTTTCTTTAGGTAATCTGTACAATACAATAAGTTATAAAAAATCAATAAATTATATTGAGAAGTCTAAAATTTATTTAAAAAAAACTGATTCGTTTAACCAATTTAGAGTTAATTATAATTATAGTGAAATATTTGCAAATTTCAATTATTATAAAAAAAGCATACAGGCCAATATAAAAAGCATAGAATACTTAACTAATTTGGAATCGCCTAACTTTTTCACTAAAAAAAATGTTTTTTTTATAGAGAACAAAATTCATTTATCATACTCTTTAAATCATCTAGCAGAATCTAATCTTAAATACTTTCAATTAAATAATGATTCTATTTTTTTAAAAAAAAGTATTAAATATTTTAAACTTACCGATTATATAATTGACCTTTTAAAGATTAATAATAGCGAATTTAAATCCAAATTATATTGGAGAGAAAAAAGCACAAACATATACGGAAAAGCAATGAAAGCCTGCTTCCTAGATAATAACTTAAAAGACGCCTTCTATTTCATGGAAAAAAACAAAGCACTGTTATTAATGGAAGATATTGCTACCGAAAATTACAAACTGAGTTTAGAAGTGCCATCTCATTTATTAGCAAAAGAAACACAATATAAAAAACAATTAATTTTATTAGAAAATATAAAAGTCAAAAATAAAGATTCCATTTTAAAAGTTAAAATTGATTTAGAAAGAGTATTATTAACTTTTCAAGACAGTATTTACAATGACAAACCAAGATTAGCAAATGACTTAAAAATTTCGACCATTAAAGATGTTCAAAAAAGCATAAAAAAAAATGAAGTTTTTATTGAATATCATATTTCCATAGATGATGGTTATGGCATTTATAGCAATAATGAAAATGGTTATGTGTTTTTTATCACTAAAGATAAGGTTAGTTTTTTTGAAATAAGCAATTTATCTAAACTTAAAGAGCAAATAACACTATTAATTAGTTTAACTAAAACGCCATTTAAAACGAATAAAGACAAAATAGATTTTAACAATTTGTCTTTTACAATTTTCAATAAATTATTCCCAACCAAAGAAATTAAAAATTTAATTAAAAACAAAAAAATAACTATTAGTCCAGATAGTTATTTGTCTTTATTAGCTTTTGAAACTTTAATAACTAAAAATAACCATTTAGAAAAGTCGAATTATTTAATTAAAAGTGCCGAAATTAGTTATCTGTATTCGCATTCGTTTTTAAATAATACAAAAACGAAAATTACTAAAAGCACTTCTTTTTTAGGTTTTGCACCTATTCATTTTAAAAATTTACATTTAAAAACCTTAGTTAATACCCAGCAAGAAATAAAAAACAGCATTAATTTTTATAGTGGTAAAATTTTTATCAATGCAAAGGCTACTAAGAACAATTTTTTAGAAGAATTGCCAAAGCACAATATTATACATCTAGCAACGCATGCTAATGCACAAGACAGTATAAACCCATGGATTGCTTTTTATGACCAAAAAATAACTTTGCCCGAATTGTATTTAACTAAAAACAAAGCATCGCTTGTTGTATTAAGTGGTTGTAATACTACTTTAGGCAAACAAGAAATTGGTGAAGGTGTTATGAGTTTAGCAAGAGGTTTTTTTTATGGTGGTTCGCAATCTGTAGTTTCTAGTTTATGGTCTGTAGATGACAAGTCAACAACTTATATAATGAATCAATTTTATAAAAATTTATACAACGGGCAAACTAAATCTTTAGCACTGCACAATGCCAAATTAAATTATTTAGACAATCATTCGTTGTCCGAATTATCGCCTCATTATTGGGCTTCATTTATTTTGTTAGGTAAAGATGATGTCGTTTTACATTCTAATTATAATTCTAATTGGTATGTTGTTTATTTAGTTGTTGTTTTAGTTATTGTGTTTTTTGTTTCTCGTAGATATCGCAGATTTTCGCGGAATGTTGTGTGATATTTTTCATACAAAATTCACAGATTTGCACGAATTATTCCTTAGATTTTCTTGAAGGTCTTATATGATAAAAAGGAACACGGAAAAAACGTATTATACTGATTTTTACATATTTTTTTTACACAGAATTCACAGAATTCACAGAATTTACGGATTATACCTTATCAATTCTTAAATGTCTTATGGTAAAAATAAAGTTTGATTCAAACTAAGGTTTCCCTTTTGTTTTCTTTTGTGACTTCTGTGGTTGTATTTTTCCCACAGAAGCATGGGTAATGAGAAATACAAATAACAAAGCCAAACTTTGTGAATCTTCGTGTAATAATTAGAATTTATCAGGTAAAAAACTCAGTGAATCTCTATATCCTAATTATTTTTTAAAAAAACAGGGTAAGAATATTCCAACAATTCAACATAATTATATAACCTCGATTATTATGGATAAAATAGTTTTAGAATTTCTTATAAAAAATAAGATTAGAATTGATAACGAAGAATTAAAACTCCAAATTCAAAGTCATCCATCTTACCCTAGTTTACATGCTATAACAGGAGTTTTAGATCATTTTGATATAGAGAATATGGCATTAGATATTCCACAGAACAAAGAAGTTTACGCACAATTACCAAAACATTTTATAGCACAACTCAAAAATGAAGAAGGCGAACATATCCTTTTTGTAGATAAAAATGATACTACAGTAAAATTAAACTTTTCAGATAATAAAAAAGAAAAATTAACTAAATCGGAATTTTTAAAACAATGGACAGGCATTGTTGTAGTGGTTGACGAAGAAAAATTAAATACTTTAACCAAACCTTCGCTTACTAAATACTTGAGTTTATTACCAATCCTATTATTGGTGACTGTTTTAGGTTTTACACTTTTTAATAATGTAACATTTTCGGCATTTAATGTATCTCATTTTGTACTATCTGCAATAGGTGTTTATATAAGTGTTTTGTTAGTAAAACATGAATTAGGAATTAATTCCGAAACAGTAGAAAAATTATGTAATCAAACTGAAAAGACTAGTTGTAATGCGGTTTTAAACTCTAAAGGTGCAAACCTATTTGGGTTATTTAAATTAAGTGATGTTTCGTTTGTTTACTTTACAAGTATAACCTTTGCTTGGTTGTTATTTTATATAACTACCAATGTAACTGTTTTTAATGCAATGATTTGTCTAAGTTTAGCAACAGTGCCAGTAATAATATATTCTGTTTATTACCAAGCAGTAGTAGTTAAAAAATGGTGTCCATTATGTTTGGTAACTGCATCTGTACTTTTGTTTCAGTCTTTACTTGCCTATTTATTAAATCCGTTTAATTTCATAGTTGAATTAAATGGTTTTTTAATTTTAAGTTTAAGTTTTTTAAGTATCACTGTTTTATATTCTTATATAAAACCAATACTTAGTGCTAAGTTAGGTTTAGACAAAACGAAAGTTGCCTATTTTAAATTTAAGCGAAAATTCTCATTATTTAATGCTCTTTATAGTAATAATACTTTTATAGAAACAAATATTGTTAATATAAACGAAATTGTATTGGGCAATAAAAATGCAAAAACAGAAATAGTAGTTATTACCAATCCGTTATGTGGTTTTTGTAAAGCAACACATCAAGCAGTAGATAAATTATTAAAAAACGCAACAAACGATATTAAGGTAACTATCCGATTTAATATTAATACGGAAAATAAAGAAGATATATCTTATAAAATAGCAACAGCATTAATCAATTTATATCAAAAGGATAAAATAGCATGTAGCGAAGCAATGCATCATATTTATACTGATGGTGTTGATGTAACAAAATGGATTGCAACATATAATTCTTACACAATAAATTCTCAATTTAATATTTTAGATACCGAAAAGCAATGGTGTTTAGATAACAGTATCAATTTTACACCAGCAGTTTATTTGAATAATAAAGAATACCCAAAAGAATATGATTTAAGTGATTTGAATTTCTTTATGGATGATTTAATTGAAGAAAAAGTTAGTGACCAGTATTCAGTGGTCAGTAATTAGTACAAAGGAATAAAATGATTTTAGACAAATAAACATAATAAAAACGCAAAATGTCATTCAAAAACACGATGTCATTCCTGCGAAAGCAGGAGTCCAAAAATTAAATTAAGATTCCTGCTTTCGCAGGAATAACATAAGAATAAACAAAAGCACTAGAAAAACTCTGTGCAACAACAAAAAAATGCCAAGAAATAAATTTCTCGGCAAATAAAAATCTTCTCGCGAAAGATCAGACAGAAACTTTGACTGTCTTTAAACGTTCAAAGCAAAAGTAAACTTTAAATTTTAATATTATGAAAAATTTAGCAAAATTAAATGGTGCAAAAGCACTTAGTAAAAATGAACAAAAATCTATTAATGGTGGAGTTTTTGGTGGTATTCTACCAACATTATGTATAAGTGGGTCTAGAGAGTTGTGTAATACAAATAGCGATTGTATTCCAGGTGAAAAATGTTCTTATAACGAAGAAGGACCTAGGCGTTGTTATTGTGAGACTGAGTTAAAATAATTCATTTCAAGAACTGCTTTCTTAACATACCGTCAAACCGAGTCTAAAGATTGCGGGTCAACCTGTATAAGATAACTTTCAAACATTACGATAAGGTTTTTTAATATAGAGCAGTTACGTAATTTAAGTGAGGTAGTTAAGAAAAAGATAGGTTTTAGAAGTTTGATATAAGAACTTCGCTTAAATTCTTAAGCGAAGTTCTTTATTTTAAAAAGAACATTTCTAATATATAAAACAAAAAAATGCCAAGAAAAATAATTTTCTCGGCAAATAAACATCTTCTCGCAAAAGATCAGACAGAAACTTTGACTGTCTTTAAACGTTCAAAGCAAAAGTAAACTTTAAATTTTAATATTATGAAAAATTTAGCAAAATTAAATGGTGCAAAAGCACTTAGTAAAAATGAACAAAAATCTATTAATGGTGGTGATGGTCTTATTCTTTCTCCGTTAACAGGATGTATTCTTCAATTTATAGGAAATAGAGATCGTTGTCATGGTGGTCGTTCATGGATTAATGGTGCTTGTTATTGGTGTAAATAATTGAAATCCTTCCCAACATACTGCCAAACAGAATCCAAAGATTGTGGACCAACCTGTATTAAGATAATTGCCAAACATTACGGCAAGACCTTTAATATAGAACAGTTGCGTAATCTAAGTGAGACAACCAGAGAAGGTTCAAGCCTTTTAGGGCTAAGTGAAGCAGTAGAAAAGGTAGGTTTCAGAAGTTTAGGTATTAGAACTTCGCTTAAAGATTTAGGCGAAGTTCCACTACCTTGTATTGTACATTGGAATAAGGAGCATTATGTGGTGCTTTACAAAATACAACTCCCATCTCCCGTCTTCCCAAAGGGAAGAAACCAAAAAAAGTTTTCAACTTTTTTTGTAAGCGACCCAGCACACGGTTTACTAAAATTTACCGAAAAAGAATTTATAAAAAGTTGGATAGGCAATAACGCCGACCAAACAACACAAGAAGGTATTGTTTTAATTGTAGAACCAACCCCAAAATTCTATAACAGTACATTTGAAACCGAAGAAGATAACAAATTTAATTTTAAATTTTTATCACGATACCTTTTTAAATATAAACGATTTATAGTTCAATTAGCCATTGGTTTACTGGCTGGCAGTTTATTACAAGTCATTGCGCCATTTCTAACCCAAAGCATTGTAGATGTTGGTATTAAAAATCAAGACATTCATTTTGTTTATCTAATTTTAATGGCGCAACTTATGTTGTTTTTTGGTAGAACTGCATTAGAAATAATTAGAGGTTGGATTTCCCTTCATTTAAGTACTAGAATAAATATTTCTTTAATATCCGATTTCTTTATCAAATTAATGAATCTACCAATTTCTTATTTTGATACTAAAATGACAGGAGATATTTTACAAAGAATCAATGATCATAAACGTATTGAAAACATATTAACCACATCATCGCTAACTACGTTATTTTCCTTTGTAAATTTAATCATCTTTAGTTTTGTATTGATGTATTATAGTGTGCAAATATTCTTCGTGTTTTTAGTAGGTAGCATTTTATATTTTTCATGGGTTTTATTCTTTTTTAAACGAAGAAAAGATTTAGACTACAAACGTTTTTCGCAAGTAAGTCAAGAACAATCTAAAGAGATTGAACTTATTAACGGCATGCAAGAAATAAAACTGCACAATGCCGAGCGGAAAATGCGCTGGAGTTGGGAATATACTCAAGCACGTATTTTTAAGATAAGCATGAAGAGTTTGGCATTAGAACAAACCCAAAGTGTAGGTTCATCATTTATAAATCAATTAAAAAATATACTAATAATGGTGCTTTCGGCGAAGTTAGTGATTGATGGCAGTTTAACTATTGGTAAAATGATGGCGATAAGTTCTATCGTTGGCCAATTAGATGCGCCAGTAATGCAAATGATTGATTTTATGCGAAATCTACAAGATGCAAAAATATCTATAGAACGTTTAGGAGAAATACACAACAAACCAGACGAAGAAAAATTAGGCGAAGAAAAAATAACGAATATACCTGAAAAAGATATTATTTTAAAAAATATTTCTTTTCGTTATGTTGGTGGTTTAGAACCTGTAATAAAAGAATTAAGTGTTACCATTCCTACAAAAAAAATTACTGCAATAGTTGGCACAAGTGGTAGCGGAAAAACCACTTTAATGAAACTTTTATTAAAATTTTACGAATTAGAAAAAGGAGACATTTTTATTGGCAACCATAATCTAAATAACATACAACAAAAAGCATGGCGAACACATTGTGGTGTTGTAATGCAAGAAGGTTATATTTTTAATGATACCATCGCTAAAAATATTGCAGTAGGCGAAGATTTTGTAGATAAAAAGAAACTAGCACATGCGATAGATGTTGCAAACATAGGCGAATATATAGACGAATTACCATTATCTTATAATACCAAAATAGGTATGGAAGGTGTTGGACTTAGCACAGGTCAAAAACAACGTTTATTAATTGCAAGAGCAGTTTATAAAAACCCAAAGATTTTATTTTTTGATGAAGCAACAAGTGCATTAGATTCTAACAACGAAAAAATAATTATGGGTAAATTAAATGAATTTTTTACCAATAAAACCGTAGTTGTAATTGCACACAGATTAAGTACAGTAAGAAATGCCGATCAAATTGTGGTATTAGACAAAGGGAGCATTGTTGAAAAAGGAAACCATCAAGAATTAATTAATCTAAAAGGAAATTATTATGAACTCGTAAAAAATCAATTGGAATTGGGAAGTTAAAAAAAAGACTCAAGACTTTATGACCGCTTCGCTATAAGATGTAAGACAATTTGTTAGCAAGTAGATGATTTGATAATGAAATACTTAAAATAATAATTAAATCTGCGAAAATCCGCTAAATCTGTTTTTATCTGTGTTCCTATTTAAACCACAAAAAAAAGAAAACAAAACCAAATCTGTGAAATCTGCGAGTTCTGCGAGTTCTGCGAGTTCTGCGTGAAAAACAAAAACAAATGCCAAATAACACCAACATAAACATAAGATCCGAAGAAGTTCAAGACATCTTAACATCCGTACCAAATTGGATGATTAGATGGGGCAATACGTTGGTATTATTACTATTACTAATGTTTGTATTTATGTCATGGTTTATAAAATATCCTGACATTATTAATACCGAAATAATGGTAACCACGGAGATTCCACCAGAAAAAATCTATGCCAAAAGTACTGGTAAATTTGATGCATTTTTTGTAAAAGATAATGATTCTATTATAAAAGATAAGGTCTTAGCAATTCTTGAAAATACTGCAAACTATAAAGATGTTTTATACTTAAAGAATATTATAGATACTTTAAAAATGGATTATAGCAATTTTTATTTCCCGATAGCAGAAATGCCCATATTGTTTTTAGGAGAAATAGAAACCAATTACGCCTTATTTGAAACCAATTATACCGAACTTTTATTGTATAAAAAACTACAACCATATTCAGGTGAATTTAACGCCAATAAAATGGCAGTAAGTGAAAATAATAAACGTTTGCAAATTTCTTTATCACAACAAAAAATCTATAAAAAGGAACTATTATTTAGTGAAAAAGATTTAAACCGAAGTAAGGAATTATTTAAAAAAGGAATTATCTCTAAACGAGAAATAGAACAAAAAGAATTAGATTTTTTGCGTGAAGAACGTGCATTTCAGAATATGCAAACCACTATATCTAGTTTACGAGAAGGTATTGGCAATTCGTATAAATCTTTAAAAGGCAATGAGATTAAAAAAATACAAGAAGAAAATAAAATGTTGAAACAGGTTATTCAATCTTACAATCAACTAAAAAAATCGATTAAAGATTGGGAAATGCGTTATGTATTACAAGCATCTTTTAACGGAAAAGTTTCTCTTTTAAATATTTATAATCAAAACCAACATGTAAATCAAGGTGATTTAATATTTACAATTATTCCAACAGAAAATAGTAATTATATTGGTAAAATAAAAGCACCAATTCGTAATTCTGGTAAACTCCAAATCGGTCAAAAGGTAAATATAAAATTAGTTAACTACCCAAGTGAAGAGTTTGGAATACTTAATGGCATCATAAAAAACATCTCTCAAATAAGTGATGAACAAGGCAACTATTTAATAGATGTTTCTTTGCCAAACAAGCTAATAACTTCTTATCAAAAGGATTTAGAATTCAAACAAGAAATGCAAGGTACTGCCGAAATTATAACCGAAGACCTTAGACTTATAGAAAGATTCTTTTATCAAATTAGAGGTGTTTTTG
>CAYQTF010000037.1:0-7365 GCA_964420345.1 uncultured Flavobacteriaceae bacterium | reverse complement strand
CCTTTATGTAAATCTTTACATGCTAAATTTAATGCGTCTATAGCGATTTTTGCTTGCCAATTATCTAAATTAATTGTTGCGTTAATTTCTACTACTTGTCCTGAAATGACATAGTTAATCGGAAAATCTTTTGAAATTCCATTCATTTTAAGATTTATAGTACCATTGCCATCATTTTTTAAATTTACTTTACCAGTTAATTCAGTAGTGTTTTTCATAGATCCAAAAAAATTGGTTACGAGTTTTGTATCTCTACCTTTATCATTTGAATCTATACTGTTAATTGGTATATTAAATTCTACATTATTAATGGCATCTATTGGTGTATTTGCATTAGTATTACCAGTTAAACTGATTGTATTAAATTTACCTTTTACTGGTATTTTTTCAGTAAATTTATAGGCAGTCCAATTAATAACGGTTGTTTTTTCAACTAAGCTATAAGTAGTAATTGGTTTTACTTTTTTATTTTCTTTTTTACAAGAAAAAGTTAAAAATCCAATAAGAATAATTGCTATACTAATAATAATTTTCTGCATAATTTATTTTATTTTTTGATTTGTATATTTTTCGACTAAAGCAATATATCTTTCTTTTGCTTGTTTTGGTGTAACTTCATTAAATTGAAATAAGGCATTTAATTTAAAACCATTTCTTAATTCACTATTGCCTGAAGGCATATGTATTCTGCCATTATTTGTAGCTATTTTATAGAACGCATAAAAATGTAACATTACATCTGGCGGTAATTCTTTTGTCATTGCGGATGCAATTTTATAAGCTTTATCGAATTTTTTATCTAAATCTGTCATAACTTAATTAGATTTTCTCTGCAATTACATGTTCGCCACCTTTAACAATAGCATTTATATTCACATTAATTTTCATGTTTAAAGGAATAAATATATCAACTCTAGAACCAAATTTTATAAAACCTGCGTCTGTACCTTGAATTATCTCCGAATCTTTTTTAGCGTAATTAACAATACGTCTTGCTAAAGCACCGGCAACTTGACGATATAATATTTCGCCAACTGTATTGTTTTCTACAACAATTGTAGTGCGTTCATTTTCGGTAGAAGATTTTGGATGCCAAGCAACTAAATATTTTCCTGGATGGTATTTGCTGTAATTTACTTTTCCAGAAATGGGATAACGTGTTACATGCACGTTTAAAGGTGACATAAAAATAGAAATCTGCCTTCTTTTGTCTTTAAAGTATTCGCTTTCGACTACTTCTTCAATAACTACTACTTTACCGTCAACAGGTGCAATAATTTGATTTTTATTTAAATTAGTTTTTCTTTTTGGATTTCTGAAAAATTGCAAAACAATAACTAATAAAAATAATAAAACTAACATTATTAATTTATTTAACCAATATATATGGATAAATTTATCTACTAAAAACAAACCTAAAACGGTTAGTACAGATGTTATTAATATTATGGTAAAGCCTTCTTTATGAAACATTAAAATATAAGTTTAAAAAAATAAAAATAAACGGAATTGCAAATATAAAACTATCTAGCCTATCTAGAAAACCACCATGACCAGGAATTAAGTTACTACTATCTTTGATATTTGCTTCTCTTTTAAATTTAGATTCGATTAAATCACCAAGAGTACCAAAAATATTAACAATTAAAGCAATAATTAACCAATAAATAACTGTTAAATTTGTATTTATAAAAGAAATAATATATCCTGCAATTAATGTGAAAATTAATCCGCCAATATAACCTTCAATTGTTTTTTTTGGTGAAATATGTTCTATTAATTTAGTTTTTCCGAAATTTTTCCCAATTAAGTATGCGAAAGTATCATTAGTCCAAAGTAAAATAAAAATAGTTAGAATGTAAGTTTTAATATCAAAAATTAACGAAAATGGCAAACCAATATATATAAAACTTAAATAAGTATTACTTACAATGTTAAGAGGTTTACTATTTTTTGAAAAAACTAAATTGATTAATGGAATGGTAAGGAAAAGTATTAATATTAAAACGGAAATTTTAAACAAATTATATCTTGGATTTATAAAATAATATTCTAAATTTAAATCTCTAATTACGAATGATATAAATATAATACTGTTTAGAAAGTACGGAATTTTACTTTTAATCTTTAAAATACGATTAAGTTCATAAGTACAGAACATCATAAAAACATAAAAAATAACACTAAAAAAATAATTATTACTGTTTGTAGCTATAACAATTACAAAAATATATAATAACCCAAAAATAATACGCTTCGTAATTTCGTTCATAAAATTATAAATCTTCTAATAAAAGTAAATATAAATTTTTTGAATTATTATTACCGTAATTCATAAAATCGTCGTCTTTTTTATTTGGATCATAGCATTTTATGGCACCAATATTACTTGGTATTTCTTTACCTTTTTTACTGTTTATACCAATTAGTGAATCCCCACTATTTTTCACAATTTGACTTGTTTTAGCAAAAACAATAAAGTTAATTGGTAAATCTTGTAGTTTAATACCACCTAATTGGTTGGATGTAAATAAAATATTACCTTCTTTAGCAATAAGATATTCACAGGTTGTAAAAAATGGAACATTGTGTTTTTGTGTTTTTATGCCATTTGAATTCGCAATGAATAACATTTTCTCTAAATCGCCATTTAAACAATAAGCAGTCTCCCAAGAATTTTCTTTTAAAATGTTCATTAAGTTCTGATTGACTTCTTCTTGATGTATGCAATATAAAAACTTACCGTTTTTATTAGTGAAATTTTCAACAAAAGTATCGTCTAAAGAAACATTTTTCAGTTCTTCAATTTTCTCTGGATTTGTTGTTTTTCCTTTTTGTGAAGAAAATATTTTTTTAATAAAATTCATTTACTAAATATGAAAGTACAAATATACAACATAAAATAAAAAAAATCACCTTATTAATAAAGGTGATTTTAACAATGTTATGAACTTTTTGCAAAAGCGTTTTAACAAAACGTCTTTACAAAAAAAAGACTTTATATTACTCTTTGGTTGATTTCCTTTTTTTAGTATTCTTTTGCTTTGCCAATTCTTTTTTCTTAGAATTGCTTACTGCCATTGGAGATTTTACAAACGTTCTTTCGCCAAATATTTTAATTAAATCATCACCGAAAATAACTTCTTTTTCTAATAATAATTCCGCTAATTCTATCAACTTATCCTTATTCTCGGTTACTACCTTAATTGCTCTTTTATATTGCTCTTCAATTATTGCAGAAATTTCTTCATCAATTGTATTCGCAGTTTGTTCGCTATATGGTTTTGTAAACCCGTAACCATCTTGCCCAGACGAATCGTAATAACTTATATTACCAATTTTATCGCTTAGACCATAAATTGTAACCATTGCCCTAGCCTGTTTGGTAACTTTTTCTAAATCGCTTAAAGCACCAGTTGTAATTGCATCAAATATTACTTTTTCAGCAGCTCTACCGCCTAAAGTCATACACATTTTATCGAGTATTTCATGTTTTCCATGTAGCATTCTTTCTTCAGGTAAATACCATGCTGCACCTAAAGATTGCCCTCTTGGTACAATAGTAACTTTTACTAACGGGTCTGCATGTTCCAACATCCAACCAACAGTAGCATGACCTGCTTCATGATAAGCAACTATTGCTTTTTCTTTAACCGTAATTAGTTTATTTTTCTTTTCTAAACCACCAACAATTCTATCGGTTGCATCTAAAAAATCTTGATGATGTACAGATTTTTTGTTAGTTCTAGCAGCCATAAGTGCCGCTTCATTACAAAGGTTTGCAATATCAGCACCAGAAAAACCAGGTGTTTGTTTAGATAAAAATTCTAAATCAACATTTTTATTTAATTTTAGTGGTTTTATGTGTACTTCAAATATTTCTTTACGTTCATTTAAATCTGGTAAATCTACATAAATTTGTCTATCAAATCTACCAGCACGCATTAACGCTTTGTCCAAAACATCTGCTCTGTTTGTAGCTGCAATAACAATTACATTGGTATCTGTACCAAAACCATCCATTTCGGTAAGTAATTGGTTTAGTGTGTTTTCTCTTTCATCATTTCCGCCAGTCATGTTACTTTTACCTCTTGCTCTACCAATAGCGTCAATTTCATCTATAAAAATAATACTAGGTGATTTATGTGCTGCTTGTTTGAATAAATCACGTACTCTAGATGCACCAACTCCTACAAACATTTCTACAAAATCTGAACCTGAAAGTGCAAAGAAAGGCACTTCTGCTTCGCCAGCAACTGCTTTGGCTAATAATGTTTTACCAGTTCCTGGAGGACCAACTAATAAAGCACCTTTAGGTATTTTACCACCTAACTTGGTATATTTATCTGGGTTCTTTAAAAAATCTACAATTTCTTGTACTTCTTCTTTTGCGCCTTGCAAACCTGCAACATCTTTAAAACTGGTTTTCACTTTTTGATCTTTGTCAAATAATTTTGCTTTAGATTTACCTATAGAAAATATCTGTCCTGGTCCGCCACCAGATCCACCAGCACCACCAGACATTCTTCGCATAAAAAATATCCAAATACCAATTAATAGTATAAATGGCAAAAAACTAATAATTGCATCGCTTAATGTACTGCTTTTAACATCAAAATCATAGGTGTAATCTAATGAGTTTTCTTCTTTTGTTTTAGTTAAAGTCTCTTCAAATTGCCCTAAATCACCATAAGTAGTTGTTAAATATGGTGCTGGGTTTAAAAATCCTTGTTTTTTTAAATATTTTTTATATGTTTCTTTCTGTATCGCTTCGTCTTTTAGAATAATTTTTGCGATACCTGTATTTTTTATTGCTACAATCTCTTTTACATCATTACTTAATAAAATCTCTGAAGTAAATTTTGAAAACGGCACTTCATTATTTGCTTTATTCTCATTTCCAAAAAGCATAAACATTAATAGTAATGATATAACAATACCATAAACCCAATTAAAGTTAAACTTAAATTTTATCTCTTTAGTTTTATTTGGAATATTTTTTTTTGGTGCTTTTTTATTTTCTTTACTCATATAAATCCGTTTTGCCTTTTGGCTTTTAAACTTTAATATTTAATAGGTGCTTGTCAAATTAGTGATTTTTGCATCACCCCAAAGTCCTTCGATGTCGTAAAATTCTCGTGTTTTTTTTTGAAAAACATGCACTACAACATTTACGTAATCTATCAAAATCCATTCAGAAGTCATTTCGCCTTCTACATGCCAAGGTTTTTCTTGTGCGCTTTTACCAACTATTTTCTGAATAGATCCAGAAATAGCACTCACTTGTGTGTTAGAATTACCATCGCAAATAATAAAATAATCACAAACTGTATTTTCAATTTCTCTTAAATCTAATACGGTGATGTTTTCGCCTTTTACGTTTTCTATACCTTTAATTATTTCGGTAATTAATTGATCGTTATTTGTTTTCAACTATTTTGATTTTAGGTGCAAATGTATTAATTTTATCGTTTTAAAACACTTTGATTGAATGAAAATAATCAAACTTAATGCCATTGATTCTACAAATAATTATTTAAAACAATTATCTACTGAAGTTAGTCTAAAAAACTACACAGTTGTTACAACAGATTATCAAACAAAAGGCAAAGGTCAAATGCAAAATACATGGCATTCAGATAAAGGTAAAAACCTATTATTTAGCATGTTAATTAGGTTTAAGGATCTAAAAATAAAGAATCAAATTTATTTGAATTTCGTAATTTCTATTGCGGTTTATAAGGTATTACAGACCTATCTAAACAAGGTTAAAATCAAATGGCCTAACGACATTATGTCAGACCAAAATAAAATCTGTGGCATCTTAATTGAAAATAGTGTTAAAAGTGACACTATAAATAAAAGTATTATCGGAATTGGTTTGAATGTTAATCAAATTAATTTTCCTAAAAACTTATCGCATGTTACATCTCTTCAAAAAGAACTTAACACAAAAATAGACAGAGAAAAGTTATTAATTGAGTTAATTAATTCGATTATCTCGGAAATTGCAACTTTAAATAACAAGGTATTTTCTGAAATATACAACTATTACAAACTGAATTTATATAAAATAGAAGAACCTTGCCTATTTAAAACGGCATCTAACAAAGTTTTTTTAGGTAAAATTATAGGAGTTTCTAATCAAGGAAAACTACAAGTAATTGTGGAGAATAATATTGTAAAAGAATTTGAAGTTAAAGAAATTTCTCTAATCTAATTTTTCTAAATTATCACTTAAAGCATTAATAAATTTTTGTAATGGTTTTTTAACCATCATACTAATCATAGGATTAAACTTTCCTTCAAAATCAAAATTTATTTTTGCATTGTTACTATCATCTTCTATTGTTACAGAAAGTGTAAACGGAAATTGCTCACTTGCTGACCCTAAAACTATTTTAGAATTTGGTGTTTTTTTATCTAATTTTAATTTGATAGTTGGCATACCTTTTAATGCGAATAAAAAACCATCGTCTGTAAGCACAAACTTATCGGTGTTTTCTGGCATTATTTTTTCAAAATTTTTAAAATCGATTAAGAAGTTAAATAATTCTTCTTGAGTTTTTTTTACGGTAATCTGTGGTGTATTTAGTGTCATAAATATTATTTCTTTATTGAATTACTTGCAATAATAATTCCAAATTCAAAGGTATAATAAAATGTAATAAATTTAATCATTTTTTGTACTCATTATAAATTTTGACAAATCTTAATTTAGAGGTATCCATATCTGTAAATATAGTAATGTAATTATGTCCTCTTTTTGAAGCAGTTTCATCAACTGCAACACGGACAGTTTTAGAACAATCTATCTGGTTTAATCCTTGCTTTAAATTAATTATTTACAACTCGCCATAAAGTAGTGTCTGTCTCGCCTAAATCTCTAGCAATGCTAACTACTGACATTTGTGTTACTTTTTGCATAATTAAAGCATCAAACTTATAACTAAAGTGAGTACTATTTCTACCAAATGTGTTGTCTTTTACAACCAAAACACCGTGCTCCGAACAACGTACTCTAGGCGTCTTTATGTTTATAATAACAGTAATCACAAACATCTAAAATGACGCCAAACCCTGCATCTACTACCGTGTACATTACACTGTTTTAAACACTTTGGACAGAGAAACTTGCTTGCTCTTTCAAAATCAATAAAAACATTAACTGTTTTAGTTGGTCTGTTTGTTTGTTACAATATTTTTAATTATCCAAGGTGTTGAGGTATCAATAATCGTACTTAAGAAATCATTAGTTAAATTGTCTAAATCCATAAACAAATCTACAACTTACTAAACCACTATGGACTGGAAGTCCATAGGTTTTTAAATCTGACTAAAGTCAGCAGTATGTGATTACTCGAA
>CAYQTF010000036.1:0-21087 GCA_964420345.1 uncultured Flavobacteriaceae bacterium | reverse complement strand
TCCATAATATATTTATTTAATCACAAATATAAGAAAATATCTTTACACCTCTATTTTAATTATTTAATACTCTTCAAATAAGTCTTTAATCTTTTCTACAATTGTAATATCAAATTCTTTTTTTCGATATTTAGTGACTGGTTGTATTCCTACAATTGAATTGGTAATAAATAAAGCATCTGATTTTTGCAATTCAAAAGGCGATATTTCAGTTTCTAAAATTATGAAATCATTCGATTTTTCTAGAGTTTCAATTAGTTTTTTACGAATAATACCTTTAATACAACCATCAGAAATTAGTGGTGTTTTTATTTCATTACCGTTTACTAAAAATAAGTTTCCGTTAGTTACTTCAACTACATTCTTTTTTTCATTAATTAAAATACAATTCTCTAAATTATTTTCTTTGGCATAAATACTCGACAATACATTAATTATCCTATTAGTTGTTTTTAAAGTGGATAATAAACCAGAATATATTTGATAATCTTTAAATAAATCTATTTCGTATTTATTTGGATTCTTAATTTCTAAATCAGATACTTCAATTAAAAAATTAATAGCATTTGTTTTTGGTAAATAAAGACCACCATATTTTCTAAAAACTTGCATTTTAATTCTTACTAAATCACCTAAATTATTTAGTGCAATTGTTTTTTTAATCTGGTTTTCTAAATAATCTAATGTAAAATAATTTGGTATTTCCATACGTAACATTCGCATAGAAGCAAGTAATCTAAAGTAATGATCTTCAAAAAATTGAATTTTATTATTTTGATACTTTAGCGTTTCAAATAAAGCATCGCCATAAGAAAACGCTCTGTTGTTGTAAACTATATTCAATTCACTTTCTGTAATAATATCTCCGTTAAAATTTAGCATCACATTTTATTGGTTCTATGTTGTTTATATTGGGTAAATTTATTTTCTCTCAAAGTTAAGTCTGTCTAATGAGATAAGTCGTTATTATGTTTACTTTGTAAACATTTGGCGACTTAATAAAACTTTAAACACTTTGCGACTCTGCGCCTTTGCGAGATTATTTATTTTTAATTACCCACTTAAACCGACACAGCACCATTTTATTTATATAAAAAAACCATCCGTATATTTTACCGATGGTTTTAGTAGCGAGGAGCGGACTTGAACCGCCGACCTCTGGGTTATGAATCCAGTGCTCTAACCAGCTGAGCTACCTCGCCAAATTTAAGATTGCAAATATAAAAAGTTATTTAATCTTAGCAAGTAAAATTTAACTAATTTTAGTAACTATTATTTTGGTAAATTTATATATTTAATTATATTGTCAAAAATTAAAATATTATATGAAAATGACTGAAAAGATAAAATTTGAAATAGAGTTTCCTATACATGCTTCTGCTAATTTTTTGCATCATTATTTAACTTCTCCTGATGGTTTAGGTGATTGGTTTGCTGATAATGTAAATTCTAGAGGTGAAATTTATACTTTTTTTTGGGATGGCACAGAAGAACAAGCTAAGCAAAAAACATTTAGTAACGAAAATAAAGTAAGATACCATTGGCTAGAAGATGAAGATGAAGACACTTATTTTGAATTTAAAATAATTATTGACTCTTTAACCAATGATGTGTCGCTTATTGTAACCGATTTTGCAGACGAAGATGAAGTAGAAGATCAAAAAATGTTCTGGGAAAACCAAATAGATACTTTAAAACGTGCTATTGGTGCATAAAATGTGCATACTTTTATTAATCTCAAACTCTTGTTTTTTTTCAAGAGTTTTTTTATTCCGTTTAGTTTTGTAAATTTATCCAAACTTAAATTATGAAAACGCAACAACAATGGTTTGATGAATATGCTGTAAGTCATCAAAATAAAACCAATCAACTAATACATTATATATGTGTTCCTGCTATTTTTTTTAGTATTATTGGACTGTTTATGAGTATAAATACTTCATTTTTACAACAAAAAATAAATATTGAAAATTCGTTAATTGAAAATTGGGCATTTTTATTAATTGTCTTATTACTTGTTTTTTACTTTAGACTTTCGCTAAAAACATTTATTTTAATGCTGTTGTTTTCTGTTATTTGTCTTGTTGGCAATTATTATATAAGCAAGATTTTTCCTTTATTCTATACATCATTAATAATTTTTATTATTGCTTGGATTGGACAATTTTACGGCCATCATCTTGAAGGTCAAAAACCATCTTTTCTTAAAGATTTACAATTTTTATTAATTGGTCCTGCTTGGGTTTTTAAAAAAATGTTTTCTTAACTCAAAACCTTAATCTAGAATATGAATAAAGACCTAATAACATTTGAGGATTTTACCAAAGTAGACATACGTATTGGTACAATTATTAAAGTTGATGATTTTCCAAAAGCGAGAAAACCTGCATATCAGATTCATATAGATTTTGGCGATTTAGGTATTAAAAAAACATCTGCACAAATTACTACACTATATTCTAAAGAAGAATTATTAAACAAACAGGTTTCTGTAGTTGTAAATTTTGAACCTAAGCAAATTGCAAATTTTTTAAGTGAATGTTTAATTTTAGGTATTCAAAACGGTGATGATGTTGTTTTGTTAGAAGTTGATGCTGAAGTTAAAAATGGTAAGGTTATAAGTTGATTCTATAAAAATTAAAAGAAGATAGATTGAAAACCAAACTAAAAAACCTTAAAATCAAACTAAAAGGCGAATTACATTTCGATAATTTGCACAAAGCAATTTATGCTACAGATGCATCGGTTTATAGAAAAATACCATTGGCAGTTGCTTTTCCTAAAATTGATGATGATTTAAAGGTATTAATACATTTTGCAACAAAAAACAACATCACTTTAATACCAAGAACTGCTGGCACTTCTTTGGCAGGACAATGTGTTGGCGACGGAATTATAGTAGATGTTTCTAAACATTACACACAAATTCTCGCTTTTGATGAACGCAATAAAACCGTAACCGTGCAACCTGGCATTATTAGAGATGAATTAAATTTATTTCTAAAACCTTTTGGGTTGTTTTTTAGTCCAAATACCTCTACGTCAAACAGGTGTATGCTTGGCGGTATGGTTGGTAATAATTCTTCTGGTACAACTTCCATTCAGTTTGGTGTTACTCGTGACAAGGTTTTAGTCTTACAAACTATTTTAAGTGATGGTTCTGAAGTGGCATTTAATTCGTTAAACGAAAATGAATTTAGAAATAAACGAAATGGCGACTCTCTAGAAAACAACATTTACAAATCTATTTATAGAGAGTTATCTAATCCTGAAAATCAGCAAGAAATTTTAGAACAATTTCCGAAAAAAACAATTCATCGCAGAAATACGGGTTATGCTATAGATTCTTTATTAGAATTTAAATCTTTTGGCGGAAAAGAAGAAACAATTAACCTATCAAAATTACTTTGTGGTAGCGAAGGAACACTTGCTTTTACAACAAATATTACTTTACAATTAGATAACTTACCACCAAAACATCGCATTTTAATAGCATCGCATTTCACATCGGTTAACGAAAGTTTACAAGCGGTTCAAATAGCAATGAATCACAATTTATATTTGTGTGAATTAATGGATAAAACCATTTTAGATTGCACAAAAAATAATCGAGAACAAGCAAAAAATCGTTTCTTTATAAAAGGTGATCCTCAAGCGATTTTAATGTTGGAAGTTAAAGCAGATTCCGATAAAGAAGTTGCAATTTTAGCAGAAAAATTAATTACCGATTTAGAAAAAAATCAGTTTGGTTACGCACATATCAAAATTAAAAATGATGCTATTGATAAAGTTATTCAACTCCGAAAAGCAGGTTTAGGTTTGTTAGGCAATATGATTAGTGATAAAAAATCGGTTGCTTGTATTGAAGATACTGCGGTTGCTTTAGAAGATTTACCAAACTACATTAATGATTTCACTAATATGATGGCTTCTTATAATCAAAAAGCAATTTATTACGCACATGTTGGTGCAGGCGAATTACATTTAAGGCCTATTTTAAATCTTAAAAAAAGTGAAGATGTAATTTTATTTAGAAAAATTACCACCGAAGTTACCAAGTTAGTTAAAAAATACAAAGGTTCATTAAGTGGTGAACACGGCGACGGAATTGTACGTGCAGAATTTATTCCGTTTATGCTTGGTCATAAAAATTACGATTTATTAAAACGAATAAAATATACATTTGACAAAAACAACATCTTTAATAAAGGTAAAATTATTGATGCTTTTAAAATGGATGAATCTTTCCGAAATGAAATTGATAAAAAAGTACCGAAAATTAACACTTTATTAAATTTTGACGATAATAATGGCATTTTAAGACTTACAGAAAAATGCAATGGTTCAGGCGATTGTAGAAACGTAGAAATGGACAAAAGTGTCATGTGTCCTAGTTATAAAGCAACCAAAAACGAAAAAGATACTACTAGAGCAAGAGCAAATGCTTTACGTGAATTTTTAACAAATTCTGATAAAGAAAATAAATTTAATCACAAAGAATTAAAAGAGGTTTTTGACTTATGCTTAAGTTGTAAAGCTTGTGCAAGTGAATGCCCAAGTAATGTAGATGTTGCTATTTTAAAAGCAGAATTTTTGCATCAATATTATAAAAATAACAAACCTAGCTTTAGAGATAAACTATTTGCTAATAATAGTACTTATCTTAAAAAAGTGCACTTCGCTCCTACTTTAGCAAACTTTTTTATGAATAGAAAAGTTACAAAACGTATTTTAGGAATTGCCATTGAAAGAGATTTACCAAAAATTTCTAGAATTACTTTTAGAAAATGGCTTTATGAAAATGAAGTTGAAGTTGAAGTTGAAAATGAAAAATGCGATGAAAATTCATCATTAAAAATTCAACATTCAACATTAAAAAAAACCAAAACACTTTACCTTTTTATAGATGAATTTACCAATAATTACGATGTACAAGTTGGTATAGATACTTATAAATTACTTACAAAATTAGGTTATACTGTTTTAATAACACAACACGAAGAAAGTGGTCGCTCACAAATTTCAAAAGGTTTTTTAACGGATGCTAAAAATATTGCAAATAAAAATATTGCGGTTTTTTATGATAAAATAACTTCAAAAACACCACTTATAGGGATCGAACCTTCGGCAATTTTAACATTTAGAGATGAATATTTACGTTTAGCAGATGAACATTTACTAGCAAAAAAAATTGCTAAAAATACTTTTACTATTGAAGAATTTCTTACCAATGAAATTGAAAAAGGTACTATAAAATCTAATCAGTTTTCTGCAGAAAACAAAACCATTAAAATTCATGTGCATTGCCATCAAAAAGCGTTATCCAATCAAGATGCAACATTTAAGATGTTAAATTTACCCGTAAATTTTAAAGTAACCATTTTAAATACAGGTTGTTGCGGTATGGCAGGTTCGTTTGGTTATGAAAAAGAACATTATGATATTAGTATGCAAATTGGCGAAAATTCTGTTTTCCCTAAAATCAGAAATATCAATAAAGAAATTGAAATTGCAGTTTCTGGCACTAGTTGCAGACATCAAATTTTTGATGGTACTAAACGTAAGACTTTGCATCCTGTTAGTATTTTGAAAAATGCTTTGAATTAAGAAACATTCAACTCTGCCAAAGTTAATATTCGCATGAATATTAACTTTGGCAGAGTTCTACATTACTATTAAAATATTTAATCGAAATTAATAAATCTTCTTATTATAATTCTCAGGATATTTAGCAGAAATATTCTTATAAAAATATTGAATTTTTTGCATATCTTCTTCAAAAGAATCAGACAAATGAATCAGACCGCCAACGCCAGCAATTTTTTTCTTATAATCTAGATAACCTAAAGCAACTGGCACATTTGCTTTTTTAGCGATAACATAAAATCCTTTTTTCCATTTACCAACACGTTTTCTTGTTGCTTCAGCAGGTACTAAAAGTACTAGTTTATCATTAGTATTATATAAATTTACAGCGAATTCAACTAAATTATTTTTCTTTCCTCTAGCAACTCCAATTGCTCCTAATTTATTAAAAAAATAACCTACAAATCCTTTTGTATAAGTGTCTTTTATAAAAAATTTGGCTTCTACGCCATGCTTCCAATACACGCAAATAGCGAATAGAAAATCCCAGTTAGAAGTATGAGGCGCTGCAATCATAACGCATCTTTCTGTGCTATATTCGGTTTCATATTTTGATTTCCAACCTGAAATAAAAAAAATAAAATTTGCTATAAATTTTTTCATTAATTTGTACTTAAAATAATCTAATTAATAGATTTCAAATATATACAAATTTAATCTAACGATTTACTAGACGCTTGTCTGTTTTATGTTTTTTTTCATTAATTCACGAATGTTTTTGTAAATTAATAATCTATTTTTTGACAACTTGATTACACTACCACAAAGAATTTTATAAAATTACTCAACCCAATCAGCAACAAATAAATTTGTGTCGTGTGTACCTTTATTGTTTCTATTAGATGAAAAAACTATTTTTTTTCCGTCATTTGAAAACATAGGAAAAGAATCAAAAGTTTTATCAAAAGTAATTTGTTCTAAACCAGTGCCATCTATATTAATCATATATAAATTAAAAGGAACTGATTTTGTTTTATGATTAGTAGAAAATATAATTTTTTTGCCACTTGGGTGAAAAAATGGTGCCCAATTTGCAGAACCTAAATCTGTAATTTTCTTTAAATCAGAACCATCAATATTACAAACATATAATTCCATATTTGTAGGTTTTACCAAACCTATCTTTAGCAAATCTTTATATTCTTTTATTTCTGCCTCTGTTTTTGGTCTAGAAGATCTAAACACTAATTTAGTGCCATCAGGAGAGAAAAATGCACCACCATCATAACCTAAACCTGTCGTTACTTGTTTTACGTCCGAACCATCAATTTTCATGGTATATAATTCTAAATCACCACTTCTAAGCGAAGTAAAAACAATTAAATCTCCTTTTGGTGAAACTGTTGGTTCAGCATCATAACCTGGTGTATTGGTTAATTGTTTTAATTGATTTCCTTTTGTGTCTGCCACAAAAATATCAAAACTTTCATAAACTGGCCAAATATATTTTCCGCCATGATCTTCTTTTTTAGGTACTGGCGGACAATTTAAATCTGCTAAATGTGTAGAAGAATAAACAATGGTTGAATCACCTGGTAAAAAATAACTACAAGTAGTTCTACCTTTACCTGTACTTACCATTTGTGGCTTGTTGTGGTCGTGTTTTAAACTTTTATCTGAAGGCATTACAAATATTTGATCACATTTTAAACCCCAATGATTTGAAGCCTGAAATACTAATTGTTTATCATCAAAACTCCAATATGCTTCGGCATTATCACCACCAAATGTTAATTGTTTAACGTTTGCCAAATGCTTTTCTTGTTTATAATGTATCTCTTTGGTTATTTTAGTTGCACCAGATTTACCATCATGTTTTTCATGTTCCCCATGTTTTTCTTGTTTTTCTTCTTTTTTGTCCGATTTACAACTAATTAAGCTTATTAATAAAATTAATAAAGTATATTTTAAAATGGAATTCATTTAGTTATGTTTTATAAAAAGCAAAAATACATTTTTATAAAAAAAATAATATCGTTTGACGTTTATAAAATAACGGAAAAAATATTTTTTAAATCTAAAATGGATTTTTTTTTACTTTAAAATAATTAATAAAAAAACCGATTGAAATTAATGGTATTACACAATTTTAATGGCAAAATAAATAATATTAATCTCGCCAAGTCGTCCCGAAATTTCGGGATCGCAAAGTTGTAGTTTATAAAAGACGCAATTATGTTTACTTTGCAAACATTTGGCGACTTTGCGAGAAAATAATAAATATGTTGCACAGGATTTACCCATTAAAATAAGGGTAGAACTATAAATTCTAAACAGAAAACGCATCAAAATAAACAACAAAAGTTAACAACTAATTATTTTTCTTTATGCATCTTCTTTAACTTTGTGCATCTTTGTAAAATAATAAAATACAAACAACTTGGCGTCTTTGCGCCTTTACGAGAAACCAATGAAAGTCTGCATCGCCGAAAAACCATCTGTAGCAAGAGAAATTGCCCAAATACTTGGCGCAAACACAAAACGTGATGGTTATTTTGAAGGTAATGGTTACGCAGTTACTTACACTTTCGGGCATCTTTGCACCTTATTAGAACCAAAAGATTACAAACCGTATTGGAAAAGCTGGGATTTGAATAACCTACCAATGTTGCCAGAAAAATTTGAAACAAAGGTAACTACCAATCAAGGTGTTCAGAAGCAATTTAACATTATAAAAAGTCTTTTTGATAAAGCCGATTTGGTTATAAACTGTGGTGATGCTGGTATTGAAGGTGAACTTATTCAACGTTGGGTTATTGATCAAGCAAATTATACTGGCGAAGTACAGCGATTATGGATTTCGTCATTAACTGCCGAAGCTATAAAAGAAGGTTTTAAAAACTTAAAACCGTCTAAAGATTACGACAACTTATATTATGCAGGTTTTTCTAGAGCAATTTGCGATTGGTTGTTAGGTCTAAACGCCACACGTTTATATACCGTAAAACATGGTGGTTACAAACAAGTGTTATCTGTCGGAAGAGTACAAACACCAACACTTGCCATGTTAGTAAATAGACATAAAGAGATTCTCAATTTTAAACCGCAAAAATACTGGGAACTTCAAACTATCTATCGAAAAACTCTCTTTAAATACGAAGAAGGGAAGTTTTTTAATAAAGAAGATGGCGAAAAATTAGCAACCAAGGTAAAAGAAAGTGATTTCGAAATTACCAAAGTAACTAAAAAGAAAGGAAAAGAATACGCCCCAAAATTATTTGACCTTACCGGCTTGCAAGTTTATTGTAATAATAAATTTGGTTTTACTGCAGATGAAACTTTAAAAATAGTTCAGAAATTATATGAGCAAAAAGTAGTTACGTATCCGAGAGTTGATACTGCTTTTTTACCAAATGATGTATATCCTAAAGTAAAATCAATCTTAAAGAATTTAACGAATTACAGCAATTTAACTAATTCATTATTAGATACTAAAATACGTAAATCTACAAAAGTATTTAATGATAAAAAAGTAACAGATCACCATGCTATTATTCCGACTGGTGTTCAATCAAATTTACAATATAATCAACAGCAAGTTTACGATATCATTACCAAAAGGTTTATTGCGGTTTTTTATGACGATTGCGATATTTCGAGAACTGATGTTATTGGAAATGCTTCAGAAGTAGTTTTTAAAACTACAGGAAAAGAGATTTTAAAAAAAGGATGGCGTGTTGTTTTTGAATCTAACAATACTAAAGAGGAAGAAGATTATAGTTACATATTACCTAATTTTACTAAAGGAGAAAAAGGTAAACATAAACCAACTTTTTCAGAAAAAGAAACTAAAGCACCAAGATATTATACCGAAGCTTCTTTACTACGAGCAATGGAAACCGCTGGCAAACAAGTAGATGATGATGAAATGCGAGAATTAATGAAAGAAAATGGTATTGGCCGACCATCAACAAGAGCAAGTATTATTGAAACGCTTTTTAGACGAAAATATGTTGTTAGAAAGAAAAAACAACTAGTACCAACTCAAACAGGAATCGGATTAATAGATGTCATTAAAAACGATTTATTAAAATCTGCTACACTTACTGGTCAATGGGAAAAAAAATTAAAAGACATTGAAAAAGGTAAGTTTAACGCTGGTACATTCATCAAAAACATGAAAAAAATGGTGGATGAATTAGTTTATGAAGTCAGAAGTGAAAAAGTTAGAGCCAATATTAGTAGTGAGGTTTTAAAGGAAAGCGAAAAAGGAAAAGCGAAAAAGGAAAATCAGCGAAAATCAGCGAAATCTGCGGGAAATAAAAAACTAATAAACCAAACCTGCCCAAAATGCAATAAGGGCAAAATTTTAAAAGGAAAATCTGCCTTTGGTTGTAGCAATTACAAAAATGGTTGTGGTTTTAAATTGCCATTTACATTTAAAGGAAAAAAAATATCCGAAAATCAATATTTACGTCTAATTCATAAAGGAAGTACCGTAAATTTAAAAGGGTTTAATACAGAAAGTGGCAAAATGGACGGATTAATTAACTTTGATACCGATTTTAATTTGATTTTAAATACTAAAGAAAAGAAAGGATCTCATCGTTCTTCTGAAACTGATAAAATTAGTTGTCCAAAATGTAAAAAAGGCACTGTAATAAAAGGTAAAACTGCGTATGGTTGTTCCGATTACAAAATAGGTTGTGACTTTAGATTTTCCTTTGATAAAATTCGAGAAAAAGCGAATAACAACAAACTGACTAAAAACTTAGTAATCCGTATTTTAAATAGTTCTAATTGAATTTTTACATTAATTAATTGTAATTTTTATTAGCACATCGCAAAAAACACATTTAGGTAAAATAAAAAGATAACTATCTATTAAAACATAGTCCTCACAAATTTTAAAAACCTGTGAGGACTAATTTTAAGAATCAATTAAAAATTTCATATACAAAATTATTTTTTATACCGCAACGGACTAACAATTTCCACATCACTAAAAGCAATAACTCCTCTAATTACCGAATCTATAGTAGTTTTTAATGCATCTACTAATTGCATTTTTAATTGCGATTTATGGTAAATCAAACTAATTTCTCTTGCAGGGACAGGTTTTTGGAATTCCCGTAAGTGTTTCTTATCTTTTTCACTTAAATCTAAAGTTTGTAAATAAGGTAGTAATGTCATGCCCAATCCTTCTTTTGAAAGTTTAATTAAAGTATTAAAATTACCAATAGTTAATTGAAAAGAATTCTGTTTATTATGCAGTGATTTACACAAGTTTAAAATATTATCTTTAAAACAATGACCATCTTCTAATAATAAAATATCATCAATATCTAAATCATCTACAGTAATTTTAGATTGTTTGAATAAACGATGACTTTCTGATACAAAACCCACAAACGGTTCGTAATATAAAACCTGCTCTTTTATAAGATCATTTTCTAAAGGTGTTGCGGCAATTGCAGCATCTATATAACCTTCTTTTAATTTTTTAGTGATTTCTAAAGTAGTTAGTTCTTGAATAATTAAATTAACTTTCGGGTACTTTTTAATAAAAGTCTTTAAAAATAATGGTAATAATGTAGGTGTGATTGTTGGGATAATTCCTAAAATAAAATTACCACCTATATAACCTTTTTGCTGCTCTACTAAATCAACTATTCTACTACTTTCATCTAATACAACTTTTGCTTGTTGTATCACCTTAGCACCAATACTTGTTATTTCAATCGGTTTTTTCTTACGATTAAATATCTGAATATCTAATTCTTCCTCTAACTTTTGTATTTGCATACTTAAAGTAGGTTGTGTAACAAAACATTTTTCAGAAGCTAAAGTGAAGTTTCTATATTTAGCAACTGCTAATAAATATTTTAATTGAGTAATTGTCATTATAATTTATATTGATAGTTAATGTAAAAATATAAATTATAATTATTAAAGAAGTTGTTTTTTAATAATAATTTAAAAAAAAATATCAAATTTTCAATATTTAAAATAACAAATAACTCTCAAAATTCAAAATCAAAAAAAGCAAACTTCTCAAATTATCAAAATTATTTTAAATTACTGAAAATCAAATATTTATTTTGGTTTTTAAAATTTAAATATTGGAATTTATTTGTGATTTATTATTTGTTTTTTGGAATTTAAAACTCAAATAAATATAAATTTGTCAAATTATCAACCATCTTTATATTTACGTTGTCTATTTAATTCGTCTTCTTGTTCAAAATATTTTGCAACTTCTTCTTTTGGCATTACTTTTAAAAAGGAAGAATGTTGCTCTATAGCCATTTCAATTTTCTCAATAATATCTTCAGTAGATTCATTTTCATAATCAATTTCTAAAGGTTTTTTAATTACCATAGATTGTAAAACACCACGTTTTTTTATAAGTAGTCCTTTTTTGTCAAACGAACGTCTAAAACCATCTATTACAATTGGTATAACAATTGGTTTGTTGGTTTTTATAATATGTGCTGTTCCTCTTCTAATTGGTTTAAATGCTTTGGTTGTTCCTTGCGGAAAAGTAATCAACCAACCATCTTGCAACGCTTTACTTATATTATTAACATCAGACATTTTTACTTTTCTTTTAACGTTTTCACCTTTAGAACGCCAAGTTCTTTCGATAGAAACGGAACCAACATATGCCATTATTTTTGTTAACAAACCTGCTTTCATTGTTTCTTTTGCAGCAACAAAATAAAGATTTGTTTTTGGTCGCCATAAATAACCAATATCTTTTATGGTATCTACTCTGCCCGAAAGTGATGCGTTAAATACATGAAACATCGCTACTACATCGGCAAAATAAGTTTGATGATTAGAAACAAACAACACATTTTGTTGTGGTAAATCTCTAATAATTTCTGAACCTTCAATTTCTAATTTATTAAAACCTCTGAATCTACGATGAGAAATTGCCCCAAGAACTCTTATTATAAAACGTTTTAAAAATAATGCATTCCCAAAAACATCTTGTTTATATAATCTCATTTATTAATTAATTAATTAATTATTGGTTCGCTAAAATACAAAAGTTTGTGACTTATTTGTATTTATTCGTGTTTTGTTAGTTTATCAATTCCGAAAATAATTCTTTCGCTTCATTTAAAATCATAGCTGTTGCACCCCAAACTATATGATCCCCAAATTTAAAACATGGTACTTCAACATTATTCATATAGGAAGTTTCTATATTTATTGATGACACATTTTTACTATCTAATAACTGTTGCAACGTGATTTCTATTATAGAAGCAACTTCATGATTTTTATTGAAATTAGGAGTTTTATGCATTATACCAATAAACGGATACACCCAAAAATTACTTGGCGGTATATAAGTTTTGGTTAAATCTCTAATAATCTTTATTTCTGCCGAATTTACATCTACTTCCTCAAAAGTTTCTCTTAAAGCTGTTTCTGATAAAGAAGTATCACTTGTATCTTTTTTTCCACCAGGGAAACTAATTTGTGCAGAATGCGCACCTTTATAATTTGCTCTTTTGGTTAATAAAAAACAAGTTTCTAGATCTTTATTTGGATAGATTAACATTAAAACTGCTGCTGCTTTAGGATTTTTAGCAACTATTTTAGACAAATCTAACTGTCTTCTTTCCATAGGCGTCATCTTAAGTTGCGTATCTAAACCACCTAAACTTTTATTCTTAATTATAGAAATAATTGTTAAAAAATCTTTAAACTTCATTAAAAAAATTAATTTTACTGCCTATTAAAAAAGTGTATTCAGTGCCTAAAGTATTTAGAGTTTAAAGTGCCTAAAGTTAAAAATTCGTGCTATTTATTAAAGTTTTTTTACTAATTTGTATTTTCTATTTTAAAGAAGTTAAAACTCTAGGCACTTGTAAGTACTCATAACTCTAGATATAAAATAGTACTACAAAAATACAGTTTTTTTTAGAAAGAAAATCTTATTTCTTACGACTTAATAATACTAAAATAGAAATCATACATGAAAATAGGAATCGTTTTATATCCAACATTTGGCGGAAGTGGTGTTGTAGCAACAGAACTAGGTTTAGCGCTAGCTAAAAATGGCAATGAAGTACATTTTATAACGTATAACCAACCAGTACGCTTAAATTTATTAACTAAAAATGTGTTTTTTCACGAAGTATATGTAGAAGAATATCCGCTTTTTCATTACCAACCATATGAATTGGCATTATCGACTAAATTAGTTAGTATTGTAGAGCAATATGGTTTAGATTTATTGCACGTACATTACGCAATACCACATGCGTATGCTGCATATATGGCACAAAAAATGTTGGCAGAAAAAGGAATTGACATTCCGTTTGTAACGACACTTCATGGTACGGATATTACGCTAGTTGGTAGTCATCCGTCGTATAAAGCAGCGGTTGAGTTTAGCATAAATAATTCTAATGCTGTTACTACAGTTTCAGATAGTTTGCGTAGTGACACTTTACGTTTGTTTGATATTCGCAAAGAAATAGATGTTATTTATAATTTTATTGATGTAAAAAAATATCCGAAAGTAAAAGATGAAGAATGTGACAGGAGTTCTTTAGCATTACCAAACGAGAGAATTATTACACATATTAGTAATTTTAGACCCGTTAAAAGAGTTTTTGATGTCGTTAAAATTTTTAATGAAATACAAAAAGAAATTCCTGCAAGATTATTATTAGTTGGCGATGGTCCTGAAAAAGAAAATATTGATTTACTATGTAAAGAATTAGGTATAAAAGATAAAGTGCTGTTTTTAGGTAATTCTAACGATGTAAATAGAATTTTATGTTATTCTGATTTATTTTTATTACCAAGTGAAACCGAAAGTTTTGGTCTTGCTGCTTTAGAAGCAATGGCGGCAAAAACACCTGTTATTTCAACAAACTCTGGTGGATTACCAGAAGTAAATTTAAATAATGTAACTGGTTTTTTAAGTGATGTTGGCGATGTGAATGCTATGGCAAAAAATGCGATTACCATTTTAAAAGATGATGAAACTTTAAATACATTTAAAACAAATGCTTTCAAACATTCTGAAAAATTTACTTTAGAAAGAATATTACCTGATTATTTGGCAGTTTATGAGAAGGTTTTGAAATAAAAAAATGATACTGATTTTACCACGATAACATGAATTAATTCGTGCATTCGTGGCATTATTTTATTAAACTTACACCTTTAAAATATAAAAATAAAGGTTCTATGTTGTTTATAGTGGGTAGCATTATATTTTTAATATTGGTGAAATGTAAAAAAATTCCAAAAATTAAGTTCCAAATCCCAAATAAATCCCAACATTTAAATATCAAAACACAAACAAAGCCTTACATTATATCAAAAACTAGTAATAATAAACAAATTTAATGTTTGATTTTTTAAAAATTGATTTTTGTTTTTTATTTAGGATTTGGAACTTAATTTTTGGAATTTAAAATAATACCCACAAACAACATAGAACCAAAATAAAAGAATCATTTTCTTGCGAACCTTGCGTAAAACTTTGCGAACCTTGCGGTTAAATCTCAACTCCAACAGAAACTTACCTAATCAACTTACGATATTTAATACGTTTAGGCATTAAATCTCCACCAAGTCGTTTCTTTTTATTTGCTTCATATTCTGTAAAAGAACCTTCAAAATAATAGACATTAGATTCGCCTTCAAAAGCAAGAATATGTGTACAAATTCTATCTAAAAACCATCTATCATGCGAGATTACCACGGCACAACCAGCAAAATTTTCTAAACCTTCTTCTAATGCACGTAATGTATTAACATCTAAATCGTTAGTTGGTTCGTCTAAAAGCAACACATTACCTTCTTCACGCAAAGTCATTGCTAAATGTAAACGATTTCGTTCTCCACCAGAAAGCATCGATACTTTTTTATTTTGTTCAGATCCAGAAAAATTAAATCGACTTAAATAAGCTCTAGAATTTACCATTTTTCCGCCCATCATTATCTGTTCTTGACTATCAGCAAAATTTTCCCAAATAGTTTTTTCTGAGTCAATATTTGAGTGACGCTGATCGACATAAGCGATTTTTGCAGTATCACCAACTTTAAATTCGCCTTTATCAGGTTTTTCTTCGCCCATTATCATTTTAAAAATGGTTGTTTTACCAGCACCATTTGGTCCAATAATACCAACAATTCCGTTTGGTGGTAAAGAGAAATTTAAATCGTCATATAATAATTTGTCTCCAAATGCTTTAGAAACACCAACAGCATCAATTACATTTGCACCTAATCTTGGTCCATTTGGTATGTAAATTTCTAATTTTTCTTCTATCTGTTTTTGATCTTGATTTAATAATCTTTCATAGCTACTTAAACGTGCTTTTGATTTAGTTTGTCTTCCTTTTGCACCTTGCCTAACCCATTCTAATTCTCGTCTTAATGTTTTCTGACGTTTAGATTCTTGTTTTTCCTCTTTCGCCATTCTATCGGTTTTTTGTTCTAGCCAAGAAGAATAGTTTCCTTTCCAAGGTATGCCTTCACCTCTATCTAATTCTAAAATCCAACCTGCAACATTATCTAAAAAGTATCTATCGTGCGTTACTGCAATTACAGTTCCTTTATATTGTGCTAAGTGATGTTCTAACCAATGTACCGATTCTGCATCTAAATGATTGGTTGGTTCATCTAACAATAAAACATCTGGTTGTTGTAATAATAAACGACATAAAGCAACGCGTCTTCTCTCGCCACCAGATAAGTTTTTAATTGGTGTATCACCTGTTGGTGTTCGTAAAGCATCCATGGCTATTTCTAATTTGGTATCTAATTCCCAAGCATCCAAAGCATCTATTTTATCTTGTAAAACTGCTTGTTGGTTCATTAGTTTTTCCATCTTATCTGCATCGGAATATATTTCTTCCAAACCAAACATATCGTTAATTTTATTGTATTCTTCTAATACTGCAACCGTTTCTGCAGCACCTTCTTTTACAATGTCCATTACGGTTTTTTCTTCGTCTAATTTTGGTTCTTGTGATAAATAACCAACTGTATAACCTGGCATAAATGTAACGTCACCTTGATAATTTGTTTCCAAACCAGCAATGATTTTCATTAAAGTGGATTTACCAGAACCATTTAGACCTAAAATTCCGATTTTAGCACCATAAAAGAAACTTAAATAAATATTTTTTAATACTTGTTTATTTCCACCATCATAACTTTTTGAAAGTTTTGACATGGAGAATATTACTTTTTTATCGTCAGACATATATATAAATTTAGTCTGCAAATATACGAAGTAAACTTAATTATTAGCGAGACTCTAAAAAATTTATTTCAATTTTTTAGTCAATCGAGCTAATCCTGTATTTTCAGCAAGATATTAGTTAAAAACCTTAAAATTTAGGTTTCTTAAAACTTAGATACTATTAATTGGTTCATAATTCCCCCTGAAATTTAAACTTTTATCTTGCTTTTTTATTTTTTAACTCCTTCATTAAAGCTATCAAATTTTCTTTTAGCAGTTTATTTGCGTCTTTAGTTGATAATTTAGAGGTAGAAATTTTATTTTCAATGGAATCTAAATTTCTAATTTCATCTTCTATTTTCTTTAATGGATTTTCAATAATTGTCATAAAATAAAAAGGTTGATTTTGATTATACAAAGCAAACAAAATTTATTAATATATAAAAGAGGGTTTTTCCCCTTTTTATAAAATAATTAATCAATTAGTTTTATTACTTTAGCATCATAAAATTTTATAATGGATATCGACTTTAATAAAAACGAAGATTACAATAAATTACAAATAACCGAATTAAAAAAAAGACTTTCAAAAGTATATAAAGGTGGCGGTGAAAAACGCATGGAAAAACATCGTGCAAAAGGTAAAATGACAGCAAGAGAACGCTTATCTTATCTTTTTGATGACATCAAAAAAACAATAGAAATAGCAGCGTTTGCAGGCGAAGATATGTATTTAGAACATGGCGGTTGTCCTTCTGGTGGTGTTGTTGTTAAAATTGGTACTATTTCGGGCAAACAATGTATTGTTGTTGCAAATGATGCTACAGTTAAAGCTGGCGCTTGGTTTCCTATTACAGGAAAAAAAAATCTTAGAGCGCAAGAAATTGCTATGGAAAATAGATTGCCAATTATTTATTTAGTAGATTCTGCTGGAGTATTTTTACCAATGCAAGATGAAATTTTTCCTGACAAAGAACATTTCGGAAGAATTTTTAGAAATAATGCACAAATGAGTAGTATGGGCATTACACAAATTTCTGCCGTTATGGGTTCTTGTGTTGCTGGTGGCGCTTATTTACCAATTATGAGCGATGAAGCAATTATGGTAGATAAAACTTCTAGTATTTTTCTTGCTGGTAGTTATTTAGTAAAAGCAGCAATTGGCGAAAGTATTGATAATGAAACTCTTGGCGGAGCAACAACACATAATACTATTTCTGGAGTTGCAGATTATAAAGCCAAAAACGATAAAGATGCTTTAGATAAAATTAAAAATATTGTTGGAAAAATTGGCGATTTTGATAAAGCTGGTTATAATCGAATAAAATCAAACAAACCAAAACTTAACGAAAAAGATATTTACGGAATTCTACCAACTTTAAGACACGAACCTTATGATATGAAAGAAATCATAAAACGTTTGGTTGATAATTCCGAAATGGAAGAATACAAAGCAGATTACGGAAAAACAATTATCTGTGCTTATACCAGAATTGATGGTTGGGCAGTTGGTATTGTTGCAAATCAACGTAAAATGGTAAAAAATGCTAAAGGCGAAATGCAATTTGGCGGTGTTATTTATAACGAAAGTGCCGATAAAGCAACACGATTTATTGCAAATTGTAACCAAAAGAAAATACCTTTAGTGTTTTTACAAGATGTTACGGGTTTTATGGTTGGTTCTAAAGTGGAACATGCTGGTATTATAAAAGATGGTGCTAAAATGGTAAATGCTGTAAGTAATTCGGTTGTACCAAAATTTACTATAATTATTGGCAATTCTTATGGTGCCGGTAATTACGCTATGTGCGGAAAGGCTTATGATCCAAGATTAATTGTCGCTTGGCCAAGTGCTAATTTAGCAGTTATGAGTGGTGCTTCGGCAGCGAAAGTATTGTTGCAAATTGAAACTGCTTCACTTAAAAAAAGAGGAAAGACTATTACAAAAAAGCAAGAAGAAGAATTATTTAATAAAATTAAAGACAGATACGATAAACAAATCTCACCTTATTATGCTGCTGCAAGAATTTGGACAGATGCTATCATAAACCCTTTAGATACAAGAAAATGGATTTCTACTGGTATTAATATGGCAAATCATGCTCCTATTACTAAAGTGTTTAATTTGGGTCTTTTGCAGGTTTAATTAAAAATGAAAAAAATGAAAAATATAATAATTAAAATATTTCTATTAGTAATACTTATCTCTTGTGATTCGGATGATGATCAAACAACAAATATTACTTTAAAGAAATTAGATACGATAAAATATTATAATATTGATGATAATTTAACCAAAATAGCTGTTTATAAGTATGAAAATGATAAATTGATACAAATTATTATCGATACATTTGTTGCAATAATATATACTTATGAAAATAATAGAGTTATAAAAAAAAGTCGTTTATCAACTACAAATGATACACTTATAAGTAATTATGAGTATACTGGCGAACTTATAACAAAAGTTCTTCCTGATTATGAATCGGTTTTGTATTATGAGTTTATTTATAATTCCCTAAATCAATTAATAACTTCAAAAGGTTATAATGGAGAAACAGTCACTTTTGAAGCAAACTTTGAGTTTGATGATAATGATAATTTAACCGATATAAATAACCCTTTTTTAGCTTCTCGAGTTTTTGAATACGATAATAAGAATAATCCATATTATTATAGTTACCCTATTGAATTAAATAGAATTAAACATTATGGTAAAAATAATCTTTTAAGTGAAGAAAGCGAATTTTCATTACGCACATATGAATATGATTATAATTTGAATGACCAACCATTAATCAAAAGAAGTTATGAAAATGGAGTTTTATTTGAAAAAACAGAATATATTTATCAATAATTAAGATTACTTTTTAGGTGTGTACTTAAAACTTTTATTATAAAAACTGTAAATAATACTTTGCTAACACAAATCTTAAAAAACTAACATGAAAAACATATTACTAACATTTTTATCAATATTCTTATTTGTTTCGGTTTCTGCTCAAAAGCATAAAGCAACCATTTATTTTAAAAACGGAACATCCATTAAAGGATTAGCAAAAATTGATGGTGAAAAAATAATTTACAAAACGTCTAAAAAAGCAAAAAGAAAATGGTTTGATCACACAACTGTAAATAGAATTGATATCAAAGATTTAGGGAAAAGCATATATCACAGATTATACTATAAAAAAATTAATAACTCAACTAGTTTTCAACTTTTAGAATTATATAAAAGAGGTCGTGTATCAGTTTACATATTTCCACATATTGATTCTAATACTCCTAAGAACACAAACAATAATATACGACTTGGTGTCTCTGGAGGTTTAACTGTTTTATTAACCAACAATTCAAAAGGTAATTTTTATTTATGTAAAAATAAGAGCGAGTCAGTTACTAACTTTAGTAATAAAAAGAAAATTTTCAGAGAAGAAACTTCCGAATATTTTAAAGATTGTCCTATTTTAGTTGACAAGATTAACTCTAGAAAATTTAAATCCAAACATTTAATTAAAATTATTGATTTTTATAACAAAAACTGTAAATAATACTTTACTATTACACAAATGAAAAATATATTTTTAACAACTTTATCTATACTCTTTTTCATTTCTGTATTTGCTCAAAAGCATATTGCAACATTATACTTAAAAGATAGAAAAACCATTAAAGGATTAGCAAAAATAAGTAATGAAAAAGTAAAGTTTAGAACTTCTAAAAAAAGTAAAAAAGAATGGTATGATTATAAAACCCTTAAAGGACTAAAAATTAAAGATTTTGGCGTAAATGTATATCATGAATTTTATTATAAAAATATTGATAGTTCTGCAACTATCAAATTATTAGAATTACGGAAAAAAGGTAAAATTTCAATTTACACTTTACCAAGTGGAGATTACGGAACTTCTAATGTTAGTGTTATGTTCGGTTTGGTTGGTGTTGGCGTTAACACTTTAGTTACCTCTAATTCTATAAATAACATCTTTTTATGCGAAAATAATAGTAATACTGTCGTCTATTTTAGTAACAAAAAGAAACTTTTTAAAAAAGAAACCTCCGAATATTTTAAGGATTGTCCAACGCTTACAAACAAAATTAATAATAACGAATTTAAGCGTAAACAATTAATTAAAATCATTGATTTCTATAATCATAAATGCCAAAAATAGTTGTCATTTTGTTAAAAATTAAATTTTAATAAAATTAGAATTTACTTGGCACAACAATTGAACTTCTCTAAATAACAAAAAAGTTAATTCTTACTAACT
>CAYQTF010000035.1:0-21339 GCA_964420345.1 uncultured Flavobacteriaceae bacterium | reverse complement strand
TAATTGCTATGAAAATATTTAAGTTTATTCCTGCATTCTTAACATTATCTATGATTTTAGGTATTATACTTGGATTTTATATAAGTTTTAAACCTATTTTTATTGTTGTTTTTCTCTTATTTATAATATGTATTTTAGGTATTTCCTTTTATTTATCGAATAGATCTTTTACTAAAAACAGGCATTTTAATCTTGCTACTTTTTTACTGTTTTTTGTTATTGGTATTGCAGCAGTTTCTTTTCAGGATCAGAGAATTTATAAAAAACATTATTCAAATTTTATTTCTAATGAAAATCAGATTATTTTAATTCTGAAAAAACAATTAAAATCAAATTTTTATTACCATAAATACGAGGCAAACGTTTTTCAGATAAACAAAAATAAAACACTTGGTAAAATTCTTTTAAATATAAAAAAAGACAGTTTGCAAAACAACTTTAATATTGAGGATAAAATTGTTGTTTCAGGTAATTTTAAAATGATAAATGAACCAAAAAACCCATATCAATTTAACTATAAAAAGTATTTAGAAACACAACAGATTTATCATCAAATTACTTGTAAAAAGTCTGAAATATATGCCTTAGAAAATAATAGTTCAACGATAAACGGTTTTGCAGCTAACTTTAGAAAACAAATAAATAAATCGCTTAAAAATTACGGATTTAAAAATGACGAATTAGCCATTATAAACGCTTTACTTTTAGGGCAAAGGCAAAACATGTCTAAAGAATTAATTAAAAATTACCAAAATGCTGGTGCAGTTCATATTTTAGCAGTTTCGGGTTTGCATGTTGGTGTTTTGTTTTTGTTATTGAGTTTTTTACTGAAACCGTTAGAGAAACTTAAAAAAGGAGAGTTTATTAAATTGCTTTTAATCATTTCGTTATTATGGTCTTATGCAATAATTGCAGGTTTATCGGCATCGGTTGTTAGAGCAGTTACGATGTTTACTGCAATTGCGATTGGTCAATTATCAAACAGAAAATCGAGTACATTAAACAATTTGTTTATTTCTATGTTTTTGCTTTTACTTATAAAACCGTTATTTTTATTTAGTGTTGGTTTTCAATTAAGTTATTTAGCTGTTTTTTCGATTGTATATTTTTACCCTAAATTTATCGATTTTTATAATCCGAAAAACATTTTTTTAAAAAAACCTTGGCAATTATTTGCGATTTCTTGCTCGGCACAAATTGGTGTTTTACCTTTGAGTTTGTATTATTTTCATCAGTTTCCTAGTTTATTTTTTGTTTCAAGTTTAATAATTATTCCTGCCTTAGGTTTTATTCTTGGGTTCGGAATTTTAATTATTGCTTTAGCATTATTAAATATTTTACCACAAAGTATTACTGCTATTTACGAATTTATTATTCAACTAATGAATAGATTTATTGAATTTATTGCTAAACAAGAATCGTTTTTATTTACCAATATTTCGTTTTCTGTTTTGTTATTAATTTGTAGTTATTTACTTATTATTTTTAGTTTTCGATTTATAGATAAAAAAACAATAGAGCGTTTTGCCTTTGTTTTAATAGGTGTTGTTTTGTTGCAAACCGTACTTATTTATCAAAAGCAACAATTACAATCTAAAAACGAATTTATTATTTTTAATAAAAACCGCAGTACATTAATTGCGAATCGTTTTGGTGAAAACGTATTATTTTATGGAGATACTATGGCTGTTTCTACTAAATATATAGTAAATAATTATGGTATTGGTAGCGGAAATTTAATTGCAAATACAGAAAATTCCGTTAAGGATATTTATAAAATAAAGGATAAAAAAATGTTAGTTTTAGATAGTTTGGGTATTTATACTATTGAAGATCTAAAACCTAAAATAGTACTTTTAACACAATCGCCTAAAATAAATTTACAAAGATTAATTCAAAATTTACAACCAAAAACTATTATTGCAGACGCATCTAATTATAAAAGTTATGTGAAATTTTGGAGAGAAACCTGTCTAAAAAACAACATTAAATTCCATAGTACTTATCAAAAAGGCGCATATAGGATAACACAATAAATTTAGTATATTTGCGACATTAAAATTAGAAAGATTTATGAAGATTATCATACCAATGGCAGGTATTGGGTCACGTTTAAGACCACATACTTTAACGATACCAAAGCCATTAACAAAAATTGCAGGAAAACCAATTGTACAACGTTTAGTTGAGGATATTGCTGAAGTAATTAATAAAGATATTGATGAAATTGCATTTATAATTGGACCAACTTTCCCTAAAGATACAGAAGAAAAGTTGCTTAAAATAGCCAAAGATTTAAACACCAAAGGCGTTGTTGTTGTACAGCACGAAGCTTTAGGAACGGCACATGCAATTTACCAAGCAAAAAACTCGTTAAATGGTCCTTGTGTGGTCGCTTTTGCGGACACTTTGTTTAAGGCGGATTTCACTTTAGATCCAAATACCGATGGTGCAGTTTGGGTTAAAAAAGTAGCGGATCCAAGCGCGTATGGTGTTATTAAATTAAAAGATGGTTTTATTTCGGATTTTATAGAAAAACCAGAAAAATTTGTGTCTGATTTAGCAATAATTGGTATTTATTATTTCAAAAAAGGCGAAGATTTACGTAACGAAATTAAATATTTATTAGATAATAATATTAAAGAAAAAGGCGAATTTCAACTAACAAATGCCTTAGAGAATTTAAAGCAAAAAGGTGCAAAATTTGTACCTGGCGAAGTTAGTGATTGGATGGATTGTGGCAATAAAGAAATCACGATTAAAACCAACACTTCTGTTTTACAATATGCACAGAAAGACAACTTAAATTTAGTTGATGATTCGGTTGTTTTAGAAAATTCCGAAATAATTTCGCCTTGTTTTATCGGTGCTAATGTAGTGTTAAAAAACAGTGTGGTTGGTCCAAATGTATCGCTTGGCATGAATAGTGCAGTTACAAATTCAACTATAAAAGATTCGTTAATTCAAGAAGAAGTAACTATTGATAATGCCGATTTAACCAACTCAATGATTGGTAATAAAGTGGTTTATGACGGTAATTTTACTTCCATTAGTATTGGCGATTACTCTATTTTAAAATAAATGAATCGTACTTTTAACATATCGTTTTTTCTCCTTATCGGAATTATTTTTCTTTCGATACCTTTTGGTTATTCTCAAGAGTTTACTTTAAAAGAAACACCAGAAGAAATTGCCCTTAAAAAAGAAAAGGAAGAAGAAGAAAAATACTTGGAATTTCAAAAACATTTTTTTGAAGCATTGCAACAAAAATCTAGAGAAGATTACACAAAAGCAATTGAATCTTTAGATGATTGTAAAGTGATTTACCCTGACAACGCTGGATTAAATTTTGAATATGCTAAAAATTATTTGAAGTTAAAAGATTATGAAAATGCGATATTTTTTTCAGAAAAAGCATTAGAAAAAAAACCAAACAACATACATATTTTAGAACATTTAAAAGAAACATATCGATTACAACGAGATTATGATAATGCTATAAAAATTCAAAAACAATTAGTACTATTAAAACCTGCTAAAGAAAATGATTTAATTCTTTTATACATTAGAAATAAGCAAAAAAGCAAAGCAAAAGAGTCGTTTTTAAAAATGGAAAAATTGAGTTTGTGTGATCATCGACAAGATTATTTTGGTCGCATTCTTTTTCCTGAAAAATATCGTAAACCAAAAAAAATAGCAATTAAAAAATCTGTAGTTGTTGAAAATATAAATACTTCCGTAAAGGAAAAATTAATTAAAAAGAAAGACTTTAAATCTATTTTAACCTTACTACAAGAACAAGAAAAATCTAAAAAATTTAATGATTTAGTCTTAAATAGCAACGAAGGTCTATCTCTTTTTCCTGCGCAACCAATACTCTATTTGTTAAATGCGAAAGGTCAAAATGCCTTACTTAATTATAAAAAAGCATTAGTAAGTTTAGAGTCTGGTTTAGATTTTATTATTGATGATAATAAATTATTGGCAAACTTTTATGATCAAATGAAAATTGCCTATTTAGGTTTAAATAAACCTTCCAAAGCAACAAACTACCAAAATAAAGCGTTAGAGTTACGTAAGCAGTAAAGTCTTCGGTTTTAGAAAAATGAAAAAAGCGATTTACATATTAGTAATTATTTTAACTTTTGCGTCTTGTAAAAGTAAGAAAAATACAACTTCAAACAAAAACACAAGTAATATATTTATGTCAAAAGTGTTAGAAAATTACAACAACCATAGTTTTAATAAAAAAACATTAAAAGCAAGTATTAAGGCAAAATACAAAGGCAAAACAAATTTGCCAAGTTTTAATGTTTCTTTAAGAATGGAAAAAGATAAAGTAATTTGGATGAGTATTTCTAAATTTATTACTATTGCAAAATTAAAGATTACTCCAAATAGAGTTCAGTTTTATAATAAATTACAAGGTGAATATTTTGATGGTGATTTTTCCTTATTAAGTAAATTTTTAGGTACAGAAGTGAATTTTAATCAAGTACAAAGTATTTTATTAGGTGAAGCTATTTTTGATCTAAACGAAAAAGATTACAAAATTAATATTGGTGAAAATCAATATGAATTTACACCAAAAAAGAAAAATGAATTATTTAACATATTGTTTAATTTGAATGCAACTAATTTTAAATTAAATAAGCAGGAAATAAAACAAGAAAAAGAAAACAAATATTTGTCGGTTTCTTATACTAATTATGAAAATATTGAAGGAGTTAACTTTCCTAAAAGTATTTTTATATTAGCAGAAGATGAAAAAAATACAAATACGATTATTATTGATTATAAGAATGTAACATTTGATTTGGATTTAAAATACCCATTTAAAATACCAAGCGGTTATAAAGAAATTAAGTTATAATTTTGAATTTTATGAGTACTTATTTACAAAAATACAATCACTTAATTTCAATACTTAGTATTGTACTATTTTTGGTTTTCTCTGTTTCTGGATTTTCTCAAAACAAAAAACAACTTCAGGTAAAAAGAGTTAAACTTCAAAAAGAAATTAAACAGATAAATAGGTTACTTTCTAAAACTAAAAAAGACGAAAGAAATTTGCTTTCTAGGCTTGGTGACATCAATAAAAAAATTGAAGTTCGTCAAAAATTAATTAACGCAATTAATTTAGAATCCGAAGTATATTCAAAAGAAATTAATGTTAATAAAAGAGAAATTATAACTTTAGAAAATCAGTTAGTAAAACTTAAAAAAGAATTTTCTAATATGATTGTACAGACTTACAAAAGTAAAAGCAAACAGCATAAATTATTGTTTTTATTATCTTCCGATAATTTTACCCAAGCATATAAACGCATGCAGTATATGAAACAATATGCAAATCATAGAAAAAAGCAGTCAGACAAAATAAAAATAAAAAAAGAAGAATTGTTACTATTAAATGATTCTTTAAAAATAAAAAAACAGGAAAAAGATGTACTTATTGCCGAGAAAATAAATGAGCGCAAAAATGTAGATTCCGAAAAAGTAGCACAACAAAGATTAATAAATAAGGTAAAGAAAAAAGAAAAAAAATATATAGCACAAATAAAGAAAAAACAAAAAGCAGAACGAAATTTTGAAAATCAGATTGAAAATTTAATTACCAAAGTAATTACAAAATCGAATAAAAAATCGGGTACAAAATCAAAAACCTTCAACTTAACACCAAAAGCAAAAATAGTAGGTACTAATTTTATTGCTAATAAAGGCAAACTACCACATCCTGTAGAAAAAGGCTATGTTTCTAGATGGTTTGGCACAAGACCACACGAACAATTAAAAAAAATTAAAGTAAAAAGTAACGGTTGGCATTATATTACTGAAGAAAATGCAAAAGCAAGAAGTGTTTTTAAAGGAAAAGTATTAATCATAATGGTAGATAAAAAAACGAAACTTAAAACCGTTTTAATTCAGCATGGCAACTATATTACTGCATATAGAAATCTAACTACATTGTACGTAAATAAAGGCGATAATGTTGGTGCGAAACAGAATTTAGGTATAGTTCATACTGATAAAACTACTGGTAAAACAAAACTAGTTTTTGCTTTAATGAAAAATGCAGTACCGCAAAATCCTTCTGGTTGGTTGACTAAATAAGATTAACGATTGGAGATTGTTGATTGGGGATTTAAGAATTTAAATTCTTACTTCAAAAATAAAAAATAAGTAAACTACAACCTCTGATATACTGGTTATTATATTTCAAAATAGAATTTTAAGTCTGTATAAAGTCAAGGTGTAATTGTATAGGAATAATTTTCATTACTAAATTCACTTTGCGCTCTTTGCATATTTTTTTCTTTGCGACTTTGCGTGAAACTTTTCACTAAAAACCCAACATTAATTTAGCAATGTAAAAGAAGATAAAAATCCCGAAAATATCATTACTTGTAGTGATAAAAGGTCCTGTTGCAAGTGCTGGATCAATACCTTTTTTATCTAAAATTATTGGTACAAAAGTACCAATTAACGAAGCAATAATTATTACCGAAATCAATGAAATTGCGACTGCCAAACTAAAATATATATCATATTGCATTATTAGTCCAAAGAGAATAATTAATAATGCTAAAATGATTCCGTTAATTAAACTTAGACTAACTTCTTTTAATAATCTATTCCATAAACTACCTTTAATAATATCATTAGCCAAACCTTGTACTACAATTGCTGAAGATTGTACGCCAACATTACCTGCCATTGCAGCGATTAATGGTGTAAAAAAGAACAATTTTTTTAATTCGTCGTTTTGCATAAGATCTTCAAAATCTTGCATAATAAACACCGAACCTAAACCGCCTAACAAACCTAGAATTAACCAAGGTAAGCGACCTCTAATTAACTGAAATATAGTATCATCTGCCTCAACATCGTCGGTTAAACCAGCGGCTAATTGGTAATCTTTTTCGGCTTCATCTTTAATGACATCTACAATATCATCAATGGTGATTTTACCAACCAATCTTCCCATTTCATCTACAACAGGCAATACAATTAAATCATATTTTTGCATTATTTTAGCAACTTCCTCATCGTCTTCATCTACCTTAACCGAAATTACAGAATCGTTATAGATTTCTTTAATTGGTGCTTTTGTAGAAGTAGTAAGCATACTTTTTAAAGATAAAATACCTTTTAATATTTCGTGGTCATCTACCACATAAACAGTATGTACTTTATCTATATTTTCCGCTTGACGGCGCATTTCACGAACACAAGTAAAAATAGACCAATCTTCATAAACCTTTACTAATTCCTTGCCCATTAATCCACCAGCAGAATGCTCATCATAACGTAGTAAATCGACAATGTCTTTAGCATGTTCTACATCATCTAATTGCGAAATTACAATCTCTTTTTTTTCTTCTGATAGTTCCGCAATAATATCGGCAGCATCATCGGTCTCTAGTTCATCTATTTCTTCGGCAATTTCTTTGGCAGATAATTCTTTTAGAATTTTTTCTCTGGTGTCATCATCTAATTCGGTTAGAATATCGGATGTTTTTTCACTATCTAATAATTTGAAAATATAAATAGCGGATTCAAAATCAATTTCATCTAAAATTTCAGCAAGATCTACGTGATGTAATTCTGCTAGCATTTCAGATAAAAGCACATCATTTTTGATCGCAATTAATTGCTTGATTTCTGGTATGATATTTTGATTGGATTCTAATTGCATAATAATTGACTACTTATAAACACAAAGTACAAAACTAAGGATAAATTTAAGAATAATATATTAGGGTTTGTTTTCTTTTGAGAACTTACTTAATTTTGTTGTTTGTTTTCACTAAATTGGTTAGCCGTTATATAAAACATTGAAACGATTTTGTGTATAACCGTTGCCCACAATACGGAAAACTCACTCAAACGGAAAATAACCGTACATTAATTTATTTTGTACGTAAATATTACGTACATTTGCTTTAAATTTAAAAAATATATTATGGCAACTATAGATTTAAAATACGAAAAAGCAAGATTTGATACTCGTTTACCAAAAGAACAAAAAATGTTTTTTGAAAGAGCGGCACGCCTTGGTGGTTATAGAAGTTTAACTGATTTCGTGATTTTGGCGGTTCAAGAGAAAGCAAAAGAAATTATTTTAGAACGAGAACAAATAATCGCTTCTCAAAAAGATAGTGAAATATTCTTTAATGCTATTATTAATCCGCCAAAAGCGAATAATAACCTTACCAATGCTGCGAATGAATATAAAACTCTTCTATCTAAATGAATGAATTAACGGAAAACTTGAATTCCAGTCACAGAAAGAAAGAGTTTTCGTGTGGAAAAGATATGCTTGATAACTATTTACAAAAACAAGCCAATCAAGATATTAAAAGGAAACTATCTGCCTGTTTTGTTCTGAATGATGAAGAAACTAATTTATTAAAAGGTTATTATACTTTAGCAAATAATAGTATTCCTCAAAACCTAATACCAACTAAATTTAAAAAAAAATTACCAAAATCATACACTTCAATACCTACGACTTTACTTGGACGATTAGCAACTGATAATAGATTTCAAGGTAAAGGTGTTGGGAAATTATTATTAATAGACGCACTAAATAGAAGTTATGAAATATCTAAAAGTATTGGGTCTTTTGCTGTAATAGTTGACCCAATAGATAAAGATGCAGAAAAATTTTACACCAAATACGGTTTTATTAATCTTCCTGACAGCGGAAAAATGTTTCTCTCAATGAACACCATAAAAAGTCTATTTGAATAAGTGCGGGTAAATTATGTTTTTTTTACTAACAATTTCACAAGACCAACAAACTCATTAACAGATAATTGTTCAGGTCTTTTTGTGAAAAATTCCGATTGTTTTAATTCATCAGATAAATTATAAGATTGCAAACTTTTACGCAACATTTTTCTACGTTGATTAAAAGCAGTTTTCACTACAGTGTAAAATAATTTTTCAGAAACTGGTAATGTATAATTTTCTTTTCTTGTTAATCTAATTACACCAGAATCTACTCTTGGTGGCGGATTAAAAACACTTGGTGGTACTGTAAATAAATATTCCACATCATAAAATGCTTGGGTTAAAACTGATAAAATTCCGTATTTTTTAGAACCAGGTTTTTCGGCAATTCGTTCAGCAACTTCTTTTTGAAACATACCCGAAAATTCAGGTATAAATTCTTTGTATTCTAAAGTTTTAAATACTATTTGTGTAGAAATATTATACGGAAAATTACCAATAATGGCAAATTGTTTGTCTTTAAATAATTCTTTTAAATCTACTTTTAAAAAATTTTGTTCAAAAATTCTATTTTTTAAATCTTTATAATGTTCTTTTAAATAAGCAACAGAATCTCTATCAATTTCTATTACAGAAGTTTTGTAATTGGGGTTTTCTAATAAGTATTTTGTTAAAACGCCCATTCCTGGACCGATTTCTAAAATATTAGAATAGGTTTTAGTAATTAATGAGTCTGCTATTTTTTTAGCAATATTTTCATCGGTTAAAAAATGTTGTCCTAGATGTTTTTTTGGTTTTACTGTTTCTTGCAAAGTAGTAAATTTTTTAACCGCAAAGGTCGCTAAGTTTTCGCAAAGGTCGCAAAGTTGTTTGTTAATTATTCTGTGTTAATTTGTAAATACTTTTTCCTCAAAAATCACATTAAGTTCGGTTCTAAAAACTACATATTTATTTTTAAAAAGAATTGGTCCTTCATTGCGCATTTTTTCTGCATCTTCTTTATAATATCTTTCTAGAGTTTCTTTAGAATCGGTAAAAAATTGTACCGAGTAGGTGATACCACCCATTTCTTCTTCTATCATAACTTTACTCATTATGACTTTAGAAAATTTACCTAATTGTAACATTTCAGGAATGTGTTTTTCTTGCATCCATTTTAACCATTCGGTATGAACGGATTCTTCAATATTTGTAGTTACACTATATATGTACATTTTAGTCTTTAGTCTGTTTTTTTATTCTATAATATCACCTCTTAATTTTCTGAATTTTTTCCGTGCATCTACAAGGTAAATACTACTTGCAAAGTCAAAAATTATTTTTTGATACATTTCCTTAGCTTTTTCATTGTCTTGCAATTTAGTTGCGTATAAATTACCTAAATTGTATAGCGCATCATCTACTAATATTCCATCTTTTTTTATGGCGATTATTTTTAGGTAATTGTTTTCTGCAAAAGAAAATTGTTTGGTGGTTTCAAAAATTTCTGCTTGTTTAAATAAAGCCTCATCTTCTACAGCATGACCTTTAAAATCTTTTAATAATACGTTTAAAGTATCAATCGCTTGTTTGTTTTTATTTTGAAATGCTAATAAATCTGCAGTCGCATATTTTTTAAGGGCAATTCTAATGGTATCTTCTGCAATATTATCGCCAATTAATAAATTTAGTTTTAACGCATCATTCGATATTAATTTAGAAGTTGCTGATTTTAAAACTCTTAACTGTACTTTTGCCCAATCGAAATCACCTTTATAGTAAGATGTTTTAGCAACTTTTAATCGAGCAATTTGAGCAATATCACTACCTCTTAAATCACTTTGCACTTGTGTATAAGTAATTAATGCTTGGTTAAATTTATTGGTGTAAACTAAAATGTCTGCTAGTTTTATTTTAATATCGCCTTTCACATATCTCGATCTCGAAACATTAGATGCGTTTTCTAAAATTAAAATAGCATCGGTTGGTTTATTTAGTTTAAATGTTAAGAAATCTGCATATGCAATTTGTAGATTTACGGTATTACTACCTTTACCATATTCTTCAAATAGCGCTTCAAATTTTTTAGTTACATTGTTTAGTTCTTCATCGGTTTTGGCTGTTTCAATACCAATTAGTAATAGATTTTGTTCTGCTTTTATGATTTCTATTTGGTTATTCGTGTTTTCTAATATAAAATGATAAGCATCTTTTGCAGGTTCGTAATCTTTTGCTTCAAAAGAAATGTCTGCTAATTCAAATATTTTTTTCAAGTCGCTTGAACTACGTTTAAAAACGGCTTTCTCTTGTATTAAAGCTTTATCATAATCTTTTTGTTGCATGTATAACCAACTTAATAGGTTATTCCATGAGACTTTTGGATTGTTTTGTAGTCGTTTGATTAGTGTTTTTCTGAAAAGTTTATTGTTTTCATTTTCACTATCATCTGTAATAAATTTACCAATATATCGCTGAATTGTAGCATAATAATTTTCACTATGATTTATCATGTTTAAATACGCATTAAACATTTTTTCAATCTCTAATTTTTCACCATAAATGGAAGCAATATTTAGATTATAATTTAATTTAGAATTTTTCAGCATTGCCATTTCATAAACTTCTAACGCCTTATCTAGCATGTGATTTTTCTGAAAAGCATTACCAGTATTTCTAGCAGATCTCGGATGATTTTCAACTTGTTTAATAGCATTTGAATATAAACTATCTGCTTTGACTTTTAAATTTTGAATCTGATAATTATAACCTAATTCAACATCTAAATGATATTGTTTAGGAAATTTTTCTTTTTGATTTTCAATAAATTTTTTTGCTTCATCAAACTGTTCCTCTTCTTGGTAACAAGTCAATAATTTTTTAAAATAAAATTTATTGTTGTTATTTTTATCATATAATTTTTTATAGATAGTTGCCGCTTTATTGTATTCTCCTTTTCTGAAATAGTCATAAGCTAATTGTACGTTTTGAGATTGCACAAAGTTTGTAAAACTAAAAAACAGTAAAATTAATATTTTTTTCATGCGGTTTTTGTAATTGAAGGAACAAATATTATTCCAAAATATTTATTTTTCAAAGTTGATATATTACTTTTAGTTAGTTCTTTTTTTTAGTAAAAAATAACTTTATTGTACATTTCAAAAATACATAAACAAATGTTAAATAAATATTAAAACAAAGAAAAATAAAATTTAAGGGTAACATTTTGGCACGTAATTTGTCTTATAAGTAAATATACTAATCAATTTAACTAAAACTTTAAATTATGGACATCAAAAAATTATACGAAAACGCTAAGAATAATGCAAATATTTTTATGGTTAAAGGTCAAATTTCTGCTTATGTAAATGCATTAAAAGAAATGAATCAGTACAAAAAAATGCTGGTTGTAGTTGCTGCAAACTAATTTTTACGTTTAAAATTAAATTGAATTTTTCGAGATTCATCTGAAATCTCAGCAATTAACTTACCTTTCACATAGTTGTAACTAATCTTTTTAGGGAAATCATTCTTTTTATTTTCACAAATAAAACCTGTTTGGGTTTGTGAAGTGAAATTAAAATAAGTTGATTGTGGATTTACACCAACAACCTCTAATTTCCAATTCTTATTATTTTTTAGTGTAAAACCGTTCCCTCTATATTCATTAGTGGAGAACTTTGTCCAATTTTCAAAAGTATTTTGACCTTTGGTGTCATTCTCTCTAACCCAATTTTCGATCAACCAATCTGGTTGAGGTTTGTATTCATTGCTACAATTCGTTAGAAAAGTTACAATAATTACAAGAATAAAAAGAGTTTTTAATTTCATGTCCTTAATCAATAAAATCAAATCCAGTATATTTAACTAAGCAATCTGGTATTTTTATACCATTTGGTGTTTGATAATTTTCTAATATTCCTGCTAAAATTCTAGGTAATGCTAATGAACTACCGTTTAAAGTATGTGCTAATTGTGTTTTGCCATTTTCATCTTTGTAGCGTAATTTTAATCGGTTTGCCTGAAAGGTTTCAAAATTTGAAACCGAACTTATTTCTAACCAACGATCTTGCGCAGTCGAAAACACTTCAAAATCATACGTTAATGTAGCGGTAAAACCAAGGTCGCCACCACAAAGTCTAAGTATTCTAAAAGGTAATTTTAAATCACGTAAAATTTCTACTACGTGATCTACCATTCCGCCTAATGCTTTATGGGAATTGTTAGGATGTTCTACTCTAACAATTTCTACTTTATCGAATTGATGCAATCTATTTAAACCTCTAACATGTGCGCCATAAGAACCTGCTTCACGTCTAAAACAAGGTGTATATGCAGTTTTGCATATCGGAAAATCCTCTTCTTTTAGAATAACATTTCGGAATATATTAGTAACTGGTATTTCGGCAGTTGGTATTAAATACAAATTGTCTTTTGCATCGTGATACATTTGTCCTTCTTTATCTGGCAATTGTCCTGTAGCAATAGCAGATGCTTCGTTTACCAAATGTGGCACTTGTACTTCATCGTAACCAGCACTAACATTTTTATCTAAAAAATAATTGATTAAAGCACGTTGTAATTTAGCGCCTTTACCTTTGTAAACAGGGAAACCTGCTCCAGTAATTTTATTACCTAATTCAAAGTCAATAATATCATATTTTTTGGCTAATTCCCAATGTGGTAATGCACCTTCATGTAATTTCGGAATCTTACCTTCTTGAAAAGTCGTTTCATTATCTTCTTCGGAATTCCCTTTTGGTACTAATTTATTCGGAATGTTTGGTATCTGATATAATAATTCGTTTAATTCTTCTATCGTTTTTGCTAACTGTTCTTTTAAATGAGTAGAATTCGTTTTTAATTCGCCAGATTTTCCTTTTAGTATGTTTGCTTTTTCAATTTCACCATTTTTAAATAAACCACCAATTTCTTTGGCTATTTTATTTGCTTCCGCTAAAGTATTGTCTAATTCTGTCTGAATGCTTTTACGATTTTCATCGGATAGGATAACTTCATCAATTATTTTGGAAGCATCTTTAAAATTACGGACATCTAAACCTTTTAAAACTAATTCTTTATTTTCTTTTATGTAAGATACTTGTAACATGGTTATATTTTTAGAAATGCAAAGATACTTTTTATTTAAATATTTTGCATAAAAAAACCCTTGTCTTACTTTAAGAAAATAAATTCAAGGGTTTAAGATTAGGGGAACTAATCTATATATATTAAATTATTTTTTCTTAGGGAAAACAAAAGTATAACTTTCTAATTCACCAGGGTTTAATATTTTCATTTCTACTCTTTTGTTTACATTATGCTCTGTATTAGTACATTTCACAAACGGTTTACATTTGTTTAAAATGTTAGAGTCTCCAAAACCAATTGCTATTAAATTTTCTTCTTTAACACCATTACTAATAAAGAAATCTTTAATTGAGTTTGCTCTTTTTTCTGTAATTGTTTTTGAATAATCTACGGCAGATCTAGTATCATTAAAAACACCAATTTCTATTTTTAAATTTGGGTTTTGAGTTAATCTAGATGCTATCAAACCAAGTTCATACTTAGCAGATTGGTTTAATTTTGCAGAACTTAACTCAAATGTTATTTTGTTATTACAAAACAACATTAAGCGATGTTTACTTCTAATAATCTTTATTGGATCACCAATAGAATTATTATCATGAGAATAATTTGTTGCGTTTAATGTGCTACCTACAATCAGAAATAGTAGAATAAAAGTTAGAGGAGATAATTTTTTTTTCATTTTAATTAGAATTTTTAATTCCAACCCAATAAATAAATCTGTCTAAATATATCGAACTGTAAGGAGTTGCGATTTGTTTAGTTTTTATATAACAAATGTGTTTTATTAATTTTAAGATCTAAGGGGAGAAATCTTTTTAATTAGTTTTAATTATTAATTTTTCTTTTACTTGACTGCAAATATACAAAAAATAATTGTAAACAAAATCACAAAGTTGTTAACAAATTCCTGGCTATTTGTTCGTCTTTTTTTATTTGCTGAAATAATTCTTCCAAAGAATTAAATTTCTTTTCATCACGCAACCTTTTTATTAAATTAACTTGAATTTCTGTACCATATAAATCTGCATTAAAATCGAGTAGATGAACTTCTATTGTTTGTGTATTACCTTCTACTGTAGGTCTATAACCAATATTCATAATGCCAAAATATTGATTTTTTTTTATAAAACAACGTATTAAATAGACACCAGTTTTTGGTACCAATTTATAATTTTTGTTTACATTTAAATTTATAGTTGGGTAATTCCATTTTTTTCCTAAACCTCTTCCGTGGATTACTTTACCAGTTAACATATATTCATAACCTAAATAGGTATTTGCAATTTCTATTTTTCCTTCAGAAAGAGCGTTTCTAATTTTAGTAGAACTCACAGCAACATCTTTAATATCTTGAACGGATATTTCGGCTACTTCAAAATCAAAAAGTTTACCATATTCTTGTAATTGTTCAAAATCACCTTCTCTATTTCTTCCAAAACGATGATCATAACCAATGACCAATTTAGAAATATTTAGTTTTTTAAGAAGTATGTTTTTTGTAAATTCCAAAGCGGTTAATCGTGAAAATTCTTCCGTAAAGGGTTCTATGATTAAGTAATCTAAACCTGCTTTTTTTAAAAGTACTTTTTTTTCTTCTAAAGTATTTAATAATCTTAACTCCACACTTTTCTGTAATACCATTCTTGGATGTGGAAAAAAAGTTAAGATTACAGATTTATTGGAGGTTTTATTTTTATTTAATTTGTTAATAATTTTTTGATGACCTATATGAACACCATCAAATGTACCAACGGTTACTATGGTTTTAGTAGAATTTTTATAATTAATTAAACCTTTAAAAATTTTCAAGAGAAATTATAATTTTAGATTGGCAAAAGTACTAAAGAATTAGATGTTAGCCTTGTTTTATAGAAATAGTTACCAATAAACTTTAAATAAAAAATTTGGAGTAAAACCTAAAGACACTTTATCTACTATTTTAATTGGGTCATTAATCGAATTGTTTCCCACAAACTCTCTACTAATTGGGTTTTCTTTATCATATACATTACGAATAGATAAGCCTATTTTTCCTTTTAATTTTCCTTTTTTTTGAAATTTGAAATTATAGGTAGAAGAAAAATCTAAGCGATGATAAAAATCTAAACGTTCGGTATTTATGCCTTCAAACCTTTGTGTAAATTCATCTACAGGAATGTTTTTAGTAAATGGTTTGCCAGAATGCACTCTAAAACCCAAACTAAAATCAATTTTTTTTATTTTAGAAGAAAAAGAAACCGATCCTGTATGCGCAATTGCATTATTGGCAGTAAAATAGGTGTTATTATTTATATTGTTAAATTTGTTTTTAACATCGCTATAAGCGTAACTTAACCATACATTTATTTTATTAAATTTCTTTTTTAAATAAAAATCAATACCTTTTATTTTTTGATCTCCTAAATGAATAGCATTGTCTAACGGATTTAAAAAACCAAGCGATAGTGCAGTTAAACCTTCAATTCGTTTCGTATAAAAATCTAAATCTAATAACCAATTTTTATTGTTATAAATAATACCAGTAGAAATATGATGACTATTTATAATCGGAAAAGTTTCATTGTCAGCCAAACGCCAAATCTCATTTTCTAAAGATAAATCACTTAGTATAGTTTCATCAATTTCGCTAATTATTTGGTTTTTTATTTCACCTGTTATTTGTATTTGGAAATTCTTATTTATTGGTTTATGGAGAATGAATCTAGGTTCAAATTTTAGTTTATTAAATTCGGAATAATAGTTAACTCTAAAACCGCCTTCAAAATTAAAGAGTTTGTTATTTCTATATATATAATTTGAATAAAATGCGTGTGTAGTAACTCGGTCTTGCGTATTATCTAAAATTAAGGTAATGTCACTAATATCTATAAAAGCGAAACTGACATCTTTAAAATTAAACTGATAACCAATATTTAATCGATTGCTGTTTGTTGTTTTTATACTTAATTCGGTATTAATGGCAGTATCAAAAATGATGTTTTTTTTATTGAAATTTAATTTTTGAGCGATTTCATCTGATTCCCGTAAGGTATAATTTAATTCGTAATTTGAGAAACTACCTAGAGTAGTTTGTGTTATATTATCGCCCCATTTTTTATGCCATTTAAGACTATAACCATCATTTTTAATAGATAATAAATCGGTACTTGTTTGTTGACTATCATTGTCATTTACAGTAAAATCTAAATTATTTTCGATATTAAATGAACTAAAATAAAATTGATTGGTAGCATTTAACGTATAGTTTAATTTTACGTTATAATCTAAAAAGAAAAAATCATTATTTGTATTTTCAGTATTGACAATTTTGGTGTCCTGAAATACTTTTTTTGCTAACTCATCAAAAGTAAAAGATTCATATAACTCTGTATAACTTCGTCTTGCAGCTATTTGTAAACTTAATTTGTTATTAACTAACGGAATCGCTAAAAAAGCAGAAGCATTAATTCCGTTAAGATCAATGCTTGCTTTTATTTTTTTTTGAATTTCATTATCCGTTTCTATATTGATGACACTAGAAATTCGTTCACCAAATTTAGGATTTGTACCTTTATTGTAAAAAGTAACTTTTTTTGCCATATTCGGGTTAAATGCCGAAATCATACCAAACAAGTGACCTCTATGATAACTATTAATACCATCCCAAATTATTCTATTTTGATCGTTAGAACCGCCACGTACTATTAAGCCAGTTGCAGTTTCATTAGGACTCACTACACCTGGTAATTGTTGAATGCTTTCAATAATGTCTGTTTCAATTAAACCAGGTAAAATGGTTAATTTTTCTAGGTTTAATAAAAATGAAGTGTTTTTGTTTTTGCTAATTCCGTAAGTTAAATAATTTGAAATCACAACATTATCTAACTGTTGTATGTCACTAAGAGATTGTTTTACCTTTAGTATGACATAATTATTTTTATCAATTTTTTGAAATTTAACAGCAATATCAAACTCAATTTCTAATAAAATTTCTTCTAAATTTATTTGCCGTTTTTTTAAAGAAAAAGTTTTATTCTGAATTATATTATCTTGATAAGAAAACCGAATATTAAAAGTTTTTTCAATTTTTGAGATAACATTTTGTAAAGTTTCCTTTTGAAATTCAATAGAATACGTGTTTTTTTTCTGAGAAAAAACCAGCAGTGGTATTAAAAAAACAAGAAAAAAACAAAACCGTAATTTCATTATCTATTTTAACTTTTATTAGTAGATAACAAATTTACGCTATAAACTTTTAAAACAAGAATTGTTTACTGACTTTAATGTTTGTTAGTGAGTTCAATAACTCCTTTAGTTAATTTAAAATCAATCAACATTGCTTTAAAAACCGTTGCAAATGCTAATTTTTTGCTTTGGTGATTAAAATTTCCTGTAAATAGAATATCTGTATTAATTTTTGAAGAATCAAATTTAATATTAAATTGTTTTTCTAAATCAGAAAGCACATATTTTAAAGGTGTACTTTTATAAGTATTAACACCATTTAACCATGTTGGTTTTGGTTGAGTTACGGTAAAAATTTGAGTTTTTTTATTTTTAATTTTACGAATACTTTCTGTAGGTTTTAAAAGGAACGTTTCTTTTTTACTACTAACTTTTACTTTGCCAGTATAACAAACAACTTCAAAAAAATCTTTTTTAGAATTAACATTAAACTCAGTCCCTAAAACTTTTACTGAACCATTTTTTGTTATTACAGTAAAAGTACTGCCTTTTTTTACTTTAAAAAATGCTTCGCCATTTAGGTATAATTCTCTATTGTTTTGCCAGTCTTTTTTTGTGTAACTAATTTCAGATTTTGCACTAAGTACAACTTCCGAACCATCTAATAAAGCAATAGTTTTTTGTTCACCAAATGTTGTTTTGTTTAAAATAGATTGTTGGTTTAGAAAAGAATAAACACCAAAAAACAAAACAACAGAAGCTGCAACAGAAATTGCCCATTTAGAATATAATTTTCTAACTTTATTTTTGCGATGTATTTTTTGTTGAATCTCTTTAAAAGTAGAACTGTTTGTAGTTTCAAACTTTTCATATAATAGAATTCCTTCCTTTATTTTTTTATAAGACACGAACTCTTCGGAAGATACTAATTTTTTAAAATCAATATCTGTTATTTCATCAACTAGCCATTTGGCTAAAAAAACGTCATTATCTTTATATGTACTATTATTATTCATTTAATATTTCTATTTCGCAATTTTTTCTATATTCAAAACAACTCTTTGAATTAATACCCTACTTTTTATTCGTGAGACTCTAAAAAATTATTTTCAATTTTTTAGTTCGCCACGCTCAAGGCGTGGCGAACATTTGCGAAATTAAGGTAAGATTAGACTGATCCTATATTTTTTCGCATAACTATTAAAACCTTGTGCATTCTTTTTTCCACTGCTTTTATGGTAATGCCTAACATTTCGGCTATTTCTCTATATTTTTTCTTTTCAATTCTACTTAATAAGAAAACTTCCTTTTGTTTTGCAGTTAAACTATTAATCACTTTTTCTAATTTTATTTGAAATTCTTTTTCTTCCATTAAAAAATCTGGCGCTTCGTTAGTGCTGTGTTTTACTAAATGCACTCTGTTTTTTAAGATTACTTTTTCATGTTTTTTAATATTTAAAAATAAATTATTGGCACAGGTATATAAAAAACTTTTTGCTTTTTGGTATTCTACCTTTTCGCAGTTATTCCATAATTTAATAAAAGCATCTTGTGCAACATCTTCTAAAGCATTCATATCGCCATATTTATAATATAAAAACCGCTTTAAACCTTTTACATGCGTTTCGTAAAACGCAGCAAAATCTTTCGGGTTACATATTTTCTTAATAGTTGCCATTAAAAATTAAAAGTTTAAGATGCCAAATTTATTAAAAATTTATTAAGTTTGTTAGGGTTATTTTTTAATTAGTTGTTTTAGACTAAAATAAATTAAAGGTAACATTTTTTTAGATGTTACTTTTTAACAATAAATATGAAAAACACGCTATTCATTGTACTACTTATATTGGTTTTTTCTTCCTGTAGGAATACGGATCCAATTGTTGATAATTTACTTACTACCGAAAAAAGTAATGCAACAGAACAAGCAATTAATTCGTTTCGGGAACATTTTAATGTAAATGGTTCTTTAAATACAGTTCAAAACCCTATAGGTAATATAATATTCGATTTTGGTTTTGAATTTAATTACCCAAATACTTTTTCATATAATAATGGTACACAGGTTGTTGTAAATGATTTGTTAAATTTAATTAATGTCGCTGTAAATACAACAGATAGTTTGTATATAGATGGTATTTCATTCCCTTTTAATGTTACCACATATAAAGATAACGCCATTCAAATAATGACTATTGAAAATGAGTCGGAATTTGAGTTATTATTAGAAGATCGTCAAGTAATTAATAATGATTGTGATTGCCCGTTTGATAATAATCCTGTTTGTTTTGAAATCCAAGATCTAAATGGTCAAAATTTTAATATTCAATTTCCTAATATGTGCATGGCAAAATGCGAAGGTTTAATAATTGAAGATATTGTAGTTTGCGATTATACAAATCCTGCAATTAATGATTTTGCTTCTTGTTTTGAATTTGTTTTCCCTTTTTTTATAATTGATACTGAAGGAAACAGAGTTCAAATTAATAACGAAACCGAATTTGAAATTGCAATATATTCTAATTATATATTTGATTTTGTTTATCCGTTTGAAATATTAACAGATAAAAACGGACAATTAGAAACTTTAGAAGTTGCAAACGCAAGTGTTTTTATTAGTTTTTTAATAAATTGTGTAAATACAGGTAGTTGCTTTGATAATTGTCCAACTACTTTTGAACCAGTTTGTGTAGAATTTGAACAAAATGGTCAATATATAACCTTACCATATCAAAATGTATGTTATGCTCAATGCGATGGATTTACAGATTTTGTTGCTTGTAATAATTTTGACTGTTATGATAATTGTCCACAAGATGGTGAAAATGTTTGTGTGGAAGTTAATTTGCCAAGTGGTGAATTAGTAACTTTTATTTACCCAAATGCTTGTATTGCTGAATGTGACGGTTTTACAGAAGAGAATTTTGTGAGTTGTAATTAAAATTTATAAAGTAAGATTATTTTCCCCTTAAATAAATTACTTTTTATAGACTGTCAATTAATTTCGACAGTCTTTTTTTAGTATTAAAATTTATGGTTCTACAGCGAATTTAATGGGAAATAAATATCGCTTGTCATTTCTGATAGAGTCAAAAATTCACGCTATATCTCTATATCGTCAGTGTTCTTATTTTATTTAACCATTTAAGGTCGTATAAGTTTTAATCTGCGATAATCTGTTAAATCCGTGTCATCAGCGTTCCTATTAATGATATTTGTTGAGAGTTTATAATTAAAAACTTACCATTATCCCGACACTTTGGGAGTAGAGAACCATTTTTTTTTTTTTTTTTTTTTTTAAAAAAATAAAATTTATAAATTAAATTGGCTTTAGCCAAAAAAATTTAATTTTTAATTTTTATATTA
>CAYQTF010000034.1:0-21571 GCA_964420345.1 uncultured Flavobacteriaceae bacterium | reverse complement strand
GAATAGTGGGCAACTCAATTTAAAATTTAACTAAAAAAAACAGGGGATGGCTAAACATATTTTAGCGTATATTTCTAATTGTTTCGTGTTATTTTATTTTTTCACAGAAGAAATGCGACATTTTTAACAACAAGACGCATTTGTACTAAGGTTGTTGTTTTAGGCTTTAGTTTAGTGTAGCGCAGAAAAAGATTAACCACAAGGTTCACAATGTTTTACACAAAGGACACAAAAAAAATATACCGCACAACTTTGTGAACCTTGTGATTTCTTAGTGTCCTTAGTGGTTAAATAAAGAAAAACAATGCCATATTAAACTAAAACCTTATTTTAATAAAAATAACAACCGTTATTGAGTAATTATTTCTCGAAACTCTACAGAAATTTCTCTGTTCTTTCTGTAAAATATTGTGTTTTTAGTACTCAAAATTGGGTGGTTTTAAAGTGATTGTTTTTGTTTGTTAACACTATAAAGATAACACTTTACATCCAGTTTTATACCTTTTTTGATGAGTTATTCGGGTTAAGCTTTAAAGTAAGTCTAGAACCCAATAATAGTTCCGAAATCTCGGAAGACCCAAGAGTCGAGGTATTAAACCAATATCTTGCTAAAAAAGAGGGATTAGTTCGGTTTATCAAGCCAAAGGCATGATTAACTAAAAAACCGAAAATAATTTTTTAGAACCTCACTAATAAACTAAAAGCTTTACTTTTGCAGTATGAATGAAAATGAAAATACTTTAGAAAAAGTTATTTTAGTTGGTGTTATTACACAACAACAAAACGAAGAAAAAGCACACGAATATCTAGATGAATTAGAGTTTTTAGCTTTTACTGCAGGTGGAATTGTATCTAAACGATTCACACAAAAAATGGAAATACCTAACACCAAAACCTATATTGGTAGTGGTAAATTAGATGAGGTTTTTAATTATATTGAAAATCATAATATTAGTACGGTAATTTTTGATGATGAATTAAGTCCATCTCAATTACGAAATATCGAAAAAGTTTTAGATTGTAAAATCTTAGATAGAACCAATTTAATACTAGATATTTTTGCACAAAGAGCGCAAACATCTTACGCAAAAACACAAGTAGAATTAGCGCAATGTCAATATTTATTGCCAAGATTAACAAGACTTTGGACGCATTTAGACAAACAAAAAGGTGGTATTGGTATGCGTGGTCCTGGAGAAACAGAAATCGAAACAGATAGAAGAATTATTAGAGATAAAATAACGGTATTACGTAAAAAACTACTTGTAATTGATAAGCAAATGGCAGTACAACGTAAAAATAGAGGCAAAATGGTTAGAGTTGCTTTGGTTGGTTACACCAATGTTGGTAAATCTACCCTAATGAATCTTATAAGTAAAAGTAGTGTTTTTGCCGAAAATAAATTATTTGCTACTTTAGATACAACCGTTAGAAAAGTGGTGATTAAAAATATTCCGTTTTTAATGACCGATACTGTTGGTTTTATCCGAAAATTACCAACGCAATTAGTAGAATCTTTCAAATCCACTTTAGATGAAGTTAGAGAAGCAGATTTATTGTTACATGTAGTAGATATTTCGCATAAAAATTTTGAAGATCATATAAATTCTGTAAATACTATTTTAGGTGAAATTAAGTGTAATGATAAACCTACATTAATGGTTTTTAATAAAATTGATGCTTATACACATGAAACTATAGATGATGATGATTTAGAAACCGAAAAAACAGCAATTCATTTTACCTTAGACGAATTAAAAAATTCTTGGATGAGTAAAATGGAAGAAGAAAACACTACTTTTATATCTGCTATAAACAAAGAAAATATCGAAGAATTTAAATCTAAAACTTATGATGCTGTAAAGAAAATTCATAAAACCAGATTTCCGTATCACGATTACTTATACCAAGAATACGACCATTTAGAATAAATCACTCTGAAGATTGGAATTCTGTTTCACAAAATTTTACAGCATTGAATTCGTGAAAATTAATGTAATTCGTGGCGAAAAATTTTAGTTCCGAAGTATCGGGAAAAGCGAAACACTTTAAAGTACCTAGTTTTAACTACATTTGAGAACAATTATGAAAATTAAAATAATCACACTTTTATTCATTCTATTATCACAAACAATATCGTCACAATGCGCTATGTGTAAAGCAGTTGTAGAAAATGGCGATGCAGATATGGCAGAAGGAATTAATTCTGGCATTACCTTTTTAATGTTTTTCCCATATCTATTTTTAGCTATAGGAATAATTATCTATTATCGAAATAAAAAAAGAGATGCTAAAAAAATGTAACATCTAAACAGATTAAACGTCATACACTATATAAAAGTTAACTTAAAAATCATGAAGGCAAAAATCACATTACTATTACTACTAATAAGTGTTAGTTTATCCTATTCTCAAAAAAAATGGTCTTTACAAGAATGTGTTAATCATGCTTTAGAACATAATATATCTATTAAAAGAACTACTTTAACTAACCAATTGGTTAATGAAGATGTAAATATTGCTAAAACCAATTGGTTACCTTCGGTTTCTGGTTTTGCATCTCAAAATATTAATTTTGGTTCTAATATTAATCCAATAACAAATTCAAGAATAAATACACGAAGTTTAACAAACGGTTTTGGAGTAAATGCATCTATGTCAATATTTGATGGGTTTAGAATTAAAAACGGTTTACTTAGTGCAGAAAAAAATAGAGAAATTAGTGAATTAGATTTAGAAAAATTAAAAAATGACATTTCTTTAAATATTGTTAATTCTTATTTGAATGTTTTATTTCAAAAAGAAAGTTTAAAAGTTGCTCAAGCTAATTTAGAAATAACCGAAAAATCATTAAAAAGAACAGAGGAATTAATAGATGCAGGAACACAACCAAGAGGTAATTTATTAGAAATTGAAGCAACGAAAGTAAACGATGAAAATACCATTGTAATTGCGGAAAACAACATTGATTTAGCATTATTAGACCTGTCTTTAATATTGCAAATACCAAATAAAGGGTTTGATGTGAATACTATTGAAATAAAATTAAATATAGTAAGTTTAAAATTAAATGACACAGAAGATATTTATAATGTTGCTTTAACAAATCAACCAAATATTAAAAGTTCCGAATTAAGTATAGAAAGTGCAGCAATTAATATTGAAATTGCAAAAGCAAATTTTTTACCAAGTGTTACATTAAATGCTGGTTTAGATACAAGATATAGTCATATTAGTGGTATTGATAATTTTTCTAATCCGTCTTTTGTAGATCAACTAGATGAAAATTTAGGTCAATTTATTGGGTTAAGAGTAAGCATACCTATTTATAATAAAGGCCAAACAAAAATAAATGTAAATAGAGCACGAATAAATCAAGAAATAGCAAAAACTAATTTAGAAGATCAAAAACGTGGTCTTAGAGAAAATATCGAAAGAGCTTATATTAGCGCTAAAGCAACCTTAAAAGAACACGAAGCTGCTACAAAATCATTAGAAGCACAAGAGTTAGCATTTAATTTTGCACAAGAACGTTATGCTTTAGGTGCAACAAATTCATTTGATTTTGAACAAGTAAAAAACAGATTGGTAAGTGCAAAATCGGCTGTAATTAGAGCAAAATATAACTATGTGTTTAGAACAAAAGTATTAGAATTTTATTATGGAATACCAATTGTAATTAACTAAAAATTATTTTAGTAAGGGTTTCACACAAAGTGAAACCCTTACTTTTTAATATTTATTACCTTTGCAAAATATTGCACTAAATGAAATTACCAATATTTATATTAAATATAGAAACTTCCACTAAAAACTGTTCGGTTAGTATTTCTTTAAACGGAAAAATTTTAGCATTAAAAGAAATTTGTGAAGCAAATTTCTCTCACGCAGAAAAATTAACACCTTTTATTAATGCTATTTTAAAAGAGTCTAAACTGACTTTAAAAAACTTATCCGCAATTGCAATTGGTAAAGGTCCAGGTTCTTTTACAGGTTTGCGTATTGGTGTTTCGTCTGCAAAAGGTTTGTGTTTTGGGTTGGATATTCCGTTAATTTCTTTACCAACTATGGAAATTTTAGCGAATGCTACTAATATTGAAAGTGGTTTTATCATTCCGTTATTAGATGCACGAAGACAAGAAGTTTACACGGCGATTTTTAATAAAAAAAAAGAGTTTGTAAAAGATACTTTTAATCATGTTTTAGAAGAGAATTCATTTTCAGAATATTTAGATAAAGATCAAGTTGTTTTTTTAGGCGATGGCGTTACCAAAACTAAAGAAATTATTAAACATAAAAATGCTGTTTTTTTAGAGGATTTTTATCCTTCAGCAAAAGAAATGTGTAAACTAGCTTTTCAAAAATTTAAAAATAAAGACTTTGAAGATGTCGCTTATTTTGAACCTTTTTATCTAAAAGATTTTTATGTTACGCCTTCTAAGAAACAAAAAATATTGTTGTAACAAGAATTAATACAATACTCAGTACAATTAAAATTACACCTCTATTTTCTAAAGAAACTTTATTTAGTAATGGAATATTATCTGTAATTTCTTGAAATAAAACAACAAAATTTTCAGGTTCGTTATGTTTATAAATTGTAACGTCGTACAACTTTAAAATCTCTAAAGATTTTTCGACATCTTTTTCAAAAACTTGTAATTTTACGCCACCAATGGCATTAGATAAAAAATTATCCGTTTGTACTGTGAATTCATCTTTTAAAAACACATAAATGTCTTCGGATTCTAATTTGCTTTTAATGACAAAAGATTCTTGTGGCAATTCAAAAGTAAGTAATGTTATTAGGTTTTCCATAAATTATAAGGTATAAAAAAATATTTTGTTGCTGGTTTTTGCAATGAAGATTTTGTAATGATGTTTTTATCGAAAAAAACTGATGAAATATTGAAAATTTTAGAATTTAATTTTATCAAATTCCTCTTTAGTATTCACATTTTGAATAATATCATCGCTAATTTCTACAATTTCTACATCATTATTTATCAATACTTTTCTAGGGCAAGAATAACCTTGTGCCAAATAATTTAGTAAAATAGGATATGCTTTTGGTTCCCAAATAGTAATTAATGGTTCTGGGAATTTTTTGTTTTTTCCTTTAAATGTGGTTGCTATTTTAGACGGATTTCTTTTGGATAATAATAAATTTATAATCTCTTTACTTATAAATGGCAAATCCGTAGCTATAACTAACCATGCTTTGTTTGGATTGTGCATAAAAGCAGAACAAATACCGCTAAAAGGTCCAAGATCTAAAAATTTATCGGTAATAATTTGTGCTTCATTTTTTAATTGATTTTCATCTCTAACCGAATAAAAAATATTGTTTTCTGTAATGGAATTACGTAACACATCTAACAAATATTTACGTTGAGGTTTACCGTGATAATCTAAATTACTTTTATCGGTTCCCATTCTTTTACTTTTTCCGCCAATGAGAATTAAACCGTTTACCGAAGCAGTTTTTTGTTTTATTAAATTTTCTATATGTTTAGAAATAGCATCAATTTCATCTATCTCATAACATTTTAAATTTTTAATTGTGGGTTGCTTTTCAATTAAAAAATCGAAAAATTTAACATCTTTAGTCGCTTTAATAATAAACTGAATATTATCTAATTGCTCTAAACGCTTTAAAACGGATGCTTCTTTTTCGTTATCTAAAATAAGAATTTGCTGTACTGCTTGATAGTGATTTCCGTTTACAAAAACTAAATCATGTCCATTAAATTCGATTTTTAAATTATACGGATTTTCATTTTGAAGAGCTGTTTTTTCTACAAATCCGTTTTTATTAAAAGTAAAAACATCGACATTTGGTGCTTTTTTTTCAAAATTATGCGAAGCATCAAAATAAGCGATTTTATACTTTTTATCTAGTTTTTGGGTAATATTTTGCACTAAATTGGCAATATTTGAGCATTTTGACCCTAAAATCGCGATTTCGTTTGGAGCAAAATTACCGTTTTCTCTTCTTTTTATATTTTTGTGTTTTCCCATTTTTTCCCATCTTCCGTCTTCCCAAAGGGAAGAAACCAGTTTGTTATTTAATACTGGATTTTTATGTTTGGTTTATCTTTTATTCGTGAGACTCTAAAAAATTAGTTTCAATTTTTTAGTTAGTCATGCCTTTGTCTTGATAAATCGAACTAATCCCGCTTTTTCAGCGGGATATTGGTTTAATACCTTTTTATTTCTACAAATTTACTCTTAATTGTTTGATTAGAATTTATCAAAATTTATTTTACTTTTTTCTTTTTTAACTTAGTGCTTTTCAGTTTCTTCCCTTTGGGAAGACGGAAGATGGGATTTCACAACTTCTTAATCTTACCATAACTAGCCTGAATGCCTTGTATTAAAGCCGAACTAAAACCTTCTTGTTCCATTTTATTAAGACCTGTAATAGTAATACCTAAAGGTGTGGTTACTTTGTCGATTTCAGATTCTGGATGCGAATTATTTTGTAGAATCAAACTCGTTGCACCTTTTATAGTTTGCGCTGCAATTTTTTTAGCATCATCACTTTCAAAACCAATTTCAATGCCACCTTGCATTGCTGCTCTTAAATAACGTAAAGCAAATGCAGTACCGCTTGCTGCTAAAACGGTTGCCGAACCCATTAATTCATCTTCAATAAATAAGGTCTCACCCAAAGCATTAAATAATTTTTCTACGGTTTGCTTTTGTTGTTCTGAACCATTATTAGTCGCAATACAAGTCATCGATTCTTTTATAGCAATTGCCGTATTTGGCATTGCTCTAAACAATGCTGTTTTATTAATTTTAGTGGTTAAATCTGTTAAGGAAACTCCTGTTATGGTAGAAATTACAATGCAATTTTCTAATTTTAAATTGGTTAAAACTTCGTCTAATTTGTGAGGTTGCACGCATAAAAAAACGACTTCTTTATGTAGAATTGCTTTTTTATTATCATCTGTAATTACCACACCAAGTTTGTCGAAACTTTCTAACGATTTATAATTCCGTTTGGTTAAGGTTAAATTTTCTGGTTTCACTAATTTAGAATCTAATAAACCATTTGCGATTGCTTTCCCTAAATTACCTGTTCCGATTATTGCTATTTTCATATTTATTAATTTGGTTATGTTGCTAAACATAATTTAGATTATCACAAATTTAGTAAGTTTTTTATCTTTTTTGACCACAAAAGGCACAAAGTTTGGTTCTATGTTGTTTTATAGTGGGTATTATTTTAAATTCCAAAAATCAAACATTAAATTTGTTTATTATTACTAATTTTTGATATAATGTAAGGCTTTGTTTGTATTTTGATATTTAGATGTTGGGGTTTATTTGGAATTTGGAACTTGATTTTTGATTTTTGATTTTTTTTTACATTTCATCAATATTAAAAACATAATGCTACCCACTATAAACGACCTAGAACCAAAAGTTTTATATATTTTCTTTGCGTATCTTTGTAGAATAATTAATTATTTCTATGAACTATTACTCATCAAATTTTAAATTAGGCATTTTAGGTGGCGGGCAATTAGGCAGAATGTTACTTACCGAAACCCAAAAATTCGATATTCATACCTGTATTTTAGAAAACACTAAAGATGCGCCTTGTGCACAAATTGCAAATGAATTTGTGATTGGTAATTGGTCTAATTATGATGCTGTTTATAATTTTGGAAAAACGGTTGATTTGCTAACCATCGAAATTGAACATGTAAATATTCAAGCCTTATTACAATTAGAAAAAGAAGGGCTAACTATTTATCCGCAACCAAAAGTTTTACGGATTATTCAAAATAAAGGATTTCAAAAAGATTTTTACGTTAAAAACGGAATTCCAACTGCAAACTATAAAAGATTTAAAAATAAAGAGGCTTTAAAAAAAGCGACCTTAAATTATCCGTGTATTTGGAAAACCGATACTTTTGGTTATGATGGTACTGGCGTTAAAAAATTAAATTCTATACAAGATATAGATTTGTTACCAAACACAAGTTGTATTGTAGAAGAAATTATTCCGTTTAAAAACGAATTAGCCGTAATTGTAGCAAGAAATCCTTCAGGAGAAATAAAAACATATCCTGTTGTTGAAATGGAATTCCATTCGGAAGCAAATCAAGTAGAATACGTTTTATGTCCAGCAAGAATTTCTAAAGAAGTTTCTGAAAAAGCACAAAAAGTTGCATTACAAGTTGCTAATGCTTTTGAACATGTTGGCTTATTAGCCGTAGAACTTTTTCAGACGAAAAATGATGAAATATTAGTAAACGAAGTTGCGCCAAGACCGCATAATAGTGGTCATTTTAGTATTGAAGGCAGTTATACCAATCAGTTTGAACAGCACATTAGAGCAATTTTAGATTTGCCTTTAGGTAATACCGAAAATAAAGTTGCGTCGGTTATGGTTAACCTTGTTGGCGAAGAAAATCATGTTGGTAATGTACATTATAAAAATATAGGCGATATTCTAAAATTAAAAGGAGTTACACCACATATTTATGGCAAAAAAACAACAAAACCTTTTCGGAAAATGGGTCATGTTACTATTGTAGATAAAGATATAAATAAAGCAAGAAAGATTGCAGAGGTTGTTAAAAGTACCATATCGGTGATAAGTGAATAATATTTTAAAGGGAAAACCGTTTTATTAAAGTAACTTTAAAACAATTTTATAAATGAAAACATTTTTCAACAATAAATACATCAGATTAATTCCTGAAATCTCCTTACTAATTATTACTTTAATTTATTGGTATTCTAGTACATTAATGAATCCAATAGCTTTTGTTTTTACTACAGTACTAATTTATATCTTAGTAACTAAAAATAGAATTGTAAGTTTAATATTCGCTGGTATATTTTTAACCCTAAGTTTGTATATGGTTCTTGCTTTTTTATCCGATTTTTATAAAATTGAAACTTTTGATGCGCAAGCAAACAAATTCGTTTTATTTAGTGGTTTGTTTTTATTCTTTAGTATTTTGATGTCCATATTATTTATCTTAAAAAATATAACAACTACAACACAAATTACACAATTAAACAAATCAATAATTTAACAAATGCAATATCAAGGAGTTTTAAAAAAAATGTTGACTGAATTTGGTTCTCCAATTCAATATTATTTAGAAATGACTAATGATTTTGTAAATGTAAATCAATTACTAGATAAAGAAATAGAAATTACTTTTGAATATTATGAATGTTTAAATTGCGGTAAAGACAAAAAAATATTTGCACAAGGTAATTGTTCTACTTGTTTTTTTAATTCTGCGAAAGTAGGCGATTGGATTATGAAGCCAGAATTAAGCACCGCACATTTAGGTATTGAAGATCGTGATTTAGAATATGAAAAAAGCGTACAATTACAACCACATATTGTATATTTAGCATTAAGTAGCAATGTAAAAGTTGGTGTAACTCGCAAACCGCAAGTACCAACTCGTTGGATTGATCAAGGCGCTACAAAAGCCATTGCGATGTTAGAAGTACCAAACAGGTATTTAGCAGGAATTGCCGAAGTTGCGCTAAAAGAATTTGTAGCAGACAAAACTTCGTGGCAAAAAATGCTAAAAAACAATATAGTAGATGCCGATTTACTTACCGAAATGCACAAACTATCTAAACATTTACCCGAAGAAACAAAACCTTATTTTTTAGAAAATAATGAGGATTTATATATAATGGATTTCCCAGTTTTACAATATCCAACCAAAGTTAAAAGTATTAATTTAACGAAGATTCCAGAATTTTCAGGAAAACTAAAAGGTATTAAAGGCCAATATCTTATTTTTGAAGATAATCGTGTTTTTAACGTTCGTAATAATAGTGGGAATGTGGTAAGTTTAAGTGTTAAATAATTGAACCACAAAAGACACAAAAGGTTACATAATTTTTTTGTGGTAAAATTTTTAAAAATGAAAGATTTTAATAAATATGAATTGATTCATCTTGAAAAACATAGTTCACATAATACTTTTATGAATTTTTGTGCCTTTTGTGGTAAAAAAACTAAATGAAAATACTAACAGTTAACATAGCAGAAAAAAGAGAAATAACCAGAAATGGCAGAACTCGCTTTACAGGTATCTATAAAAACCCAGTTGAAACCTCTATATATTTAGGAAAACAAGATGTAAAAAACGACAATGTTGTAGATAGAAAACATCATGGCGGCGAAAACATGGCAGTTTACGCTTACGGGAAAAATAATTACCCGTTTTTTGAAGAATTATATCCAGATTTAAAGTTTACTAACGGAATATTTGGCGAAAACCTAACCTTAAGTAATCTAAACGAAACCGAAATTAAAATTGGCGATACTTTTCAAATTGGCGAAGCAATTATTCAAGTTTCACAACCAAGATTGCCATGTTCTACTTTAGGTATACGATTTGGTAGCCAGAAAATTGTAAAACAGTTTTTAAACACTACTTTTTCAGGGATTTATTTTAGGGTTTTACAAGAAGGAAATGTCCAAAAAAATGACGAATTAATTTTGATCAAATCCGATGCAAATAGTATGACATTAGCAGCGGTTTTTTCACTTTTTACAACAAATAAAAAAAATGAAGGAATGATAAAAAAAGCATTAAATTTAGACTTGCTTTCTGAAAGATTAAAAAATGATATTAAACGTAAATTAAAATAATCACTAGTAAAACAAGGGAAAATAACAGTATCTTTGTATTTAGAAAACTATATTATGACAACAATAAATATATTAAATTTAAAATGTAATGGTTGCGCAAGTACCATTAAAAAAGGCTTACTTTCATTAAAAGGTGTAACGGAAGTTGAAGTTACTTTAGACAATTCAGAAATAAAAATAAACGAAGTTTCCCCAGAAATTTTTGCAGCAGTAAAAGCAAAATTATCAAAAATGGGTTATCCAGAAGTTGGTGATGCAAATACGGTTTTACACAAAGCAAAGTCTTTTGTGAGTTGTGCAACTGGTAAAATGAGTAAGGAATAAATATTTTTTTTAAATAGATGTTTTGAAATATAGTATTAGTTAGAGTTTTTGTAAGTTTTTAATAAAATTAAGACAAAATACAAAACCAATTATCAAACTTAAATGGAAGTAAATTCAATTATAAGAAACCAATTTGAAACACTATCTTCTTCACTTTCACTAACTCAAGAAATTGAGAAAATTGCTACTTTACATCATTTTAAAAAAGATACTACTATTTTAAAAGAGAACAGTTACGTAAAAGTTGTGCCGTTAGTAGTTTCAGGTTTAGTTAAAGTTTATAAAGAAGAAGAAAATGGCAATGAGGTTCTACTTTACTACATTAAACCTGGCGAAAGTTGTATTATGTCTATAATGGCAGCAGAAAAAAATTTAAAAGTAAATGTAAAAGCAGTTGTGGAAGAAGATGCTACAATTATTGTAATTCCGTCAGATAAATTATATCACTTACGTAAAAATTTCCCGCAATGGAATTTGTATGTCTATGAATTATTCAATGAAAAATTTGAAGAAGTTGTAGAAATGGTAAAAATATTAACTTTCTCGAATAAAGATAAACGTTTAGAAGATTATCTTAAAAGGAAAGCAACACTTAATAATTCAAACACAATAGCAAAATCACATCAAGAAATAGCAAACGAATTAGGGTCTTCTAGAGAAGTGATTTCTAGGTTATTAAAAAAATTAGAGAAAGAAGGGAAAGTGAAATTATTACAAAGACAAATAATAATTTTGTAACTTTACCAAGTTGTAACATGTATCACATTATAATTATTTAAGACAATTGTACTTTTGTACTACTAACTTCTTAAATAAAAATTCGGCAATATTTAAGATTGTGTCCATTATTTTATTTTTAAAAAAAGATTTATAATTAACCATTAAATTAAACATCATGAAAAAAAATGTAGGAAGTGTTGACAAAATTGTTAGAATTATTATCGCTATTGTAGCAGGTTATTTTGCTTATAATGGTGGTTTTGAAGCCGCTTGGGTAGGTTATGTCTTATACGCAGTAACGGCAATTATGCTTTTAACCGCAGTTGTAGGTACTTGCCCAATATATATGGCGTTAGGTATGAAATCTAACAAATAATTATCATCAATTAATTTAAAAAAACATCCGAAAATACGGATGTTTTTTGCGTTACAAACACAAATTTGTAACTTTTGTAACAGTTTTGTAATTATATCTTTATATCTTTTCAGTCCGAAATTTTAACTAATTAAAAATAAAATATAAATGGCAAAACATCATCAAGTACTAATTATTGGTGGAGGAACTGCAGGAATAATGGTTGCTGCTCAAATGCTCAAGAAAAACCCAAAAACAAATATTGGTTTATTAGAACCAGCAAACACACATTATTATCAGCCAGCATGGACTTTAGTAGGTGCAAACGCTTTTGATTATGATAAAACAGCACGTAGCATGGCATCCGTTATGCCTTCTGGTGTAAATTGGATAAAAGAATTTGCTGATAAATTTGATCCTAAAAACAATAAAGTAACTACAAAAGATGGTAATGAATTTACTTACGATTATTTAGTGGTTTGTCCAGGTTTAAGAATGGCACCAGAATTAGTTGATGGTTTGACAGAAGTAATGGATAAAGGTGTTGTTTGTTCTAATTATACAGATCCAAAACACACTTGGGATGTACTTAAAAACTTTAAAGGCGGTACGGCATTATTTACACAACCAACCACACCAATTAAATGTGGTGGCGCACCTCAAAAAATAATGTATTTAGCCGAAGAATATTTTGTTAAATCTGGTGTAAGAAGTAAAACATCTATAGTATTTGCTACTGCAGGATCTGTAATATTTGGTGTAAAGCCAATTGCAAAAACCTTAATGGAAGTTATAGATCGTAAAGATATAAATATACGTTTTTATCATAAATTAGTAGCTGTTGATGGCAATAAACAAATTGCTTGGTATGAATTAGTAAAAGATGTAACTAAAGGCGAATGTGCTGTAATGTCTAGTGATAATGAAGGATTAACTTTAGACGAATCTATCCAATATAATTATAAAGATGTAAAGGTTACTAAAGAAGGTAATCGTTTTGGCATTCATTATGATATGATGCATTTAGCGCCACCACAAGCAGCACCAAAATTTATTGCAGATTCAGAATTATCTAACGATGCTGGTTGGTTAACCGTAAACGATAAAACAATGCAACATACGGCATTTAGCAATGTGTTTGGTTTAGGCGATGTTGCAGAATTACCAACAGCAAAAACAGGTGCAGCAATACGTAAACAAGTACCTGTTGTTGTAGGAAATATTTTACATTTAATTAGTAACAATTCTTTAGCACAAAAAGAATATGATGGTTATTCTTCTTGTCCGTTAGTTACAGGTTATAGTAAAATGGTTTTAGCAGAATTTGTTTATGGTAGTAAATTTCAACCAGATCCAAAATTAAAACAATTCCCGTTAATGATTAGTGATTCTTCTAAAGAACATTGGCGTTTATGGATTCTTAAAAAGTACTTGTTACCTTATTTATATTGGAATAAAATGATGAAAGGTATAGAAGTATAATATATTAAAATGTTATTATAAACAAAAACCATCGCTAAAAGTGATGGTTTTTTTGCTGTTTAAGTGTAAAAAAGATTAACGATTGGAGATTGTTGATTGGAGATTTAAGAATTTAAATTCCTGCTTCAAAATCAAAAATAAGTTAAACAATAACCTCTAATAAAATAAGTCGCTAAAATGATATTAAATTAAGTGAATGCTAATCTCCAACTTTTATAACTGATCTTTTGTCAGCTACGATTGGTCTTACATCTTATGTCTTAAAAGTGAAGCGGTCTTAAATCTGTGTCAGACAACAATTTATTTCTAATACCAGCGTTTTTTCTTCTTTTTGCTAGCGACAGATTTTCTACCTTTTTTATACTTGCGTTTTTTCTTTGGTTGGTTTTCTAAAACTTTTTTCTCTTTAATTAAATAAGGATGCTCTGTTTCTACAGGAATTGCCTTATTAATTAATTTCTGAATTGTTTTTACATAAGCATTTTCATCAGGCGAACAAAAAGCATAAGCATTACCTGTATTATTTGCACGACCAGTTCTACCAATTCTATGCACATAAATTTCTGGCACATTTGGCATATCAAACTGTATTACGGCATCTAAATTATTAATATCAATACCACGTGACGCAACATCGGTTGCAATTAAGATACTTACTTCTTTATTTTTAAATTCACTTAAAGCATTTTGCCTTGCAACTTGTGATTTATCGCCATGTAAACTAGTTACTTTATAGCCATTTCTTTTTATGGTTTTTTCTAATTTATCTACCCCAAATTTTGTTCTTCTAAAAATTAAAACACTTCCTTTAATGGTGTTTCTTAAAAGATGTAAACAGAGTTCCATTTTTTTTTGTTTCGGTACATAATATAATAATTGTGTAACCGTTTTTGCTGCCGATGAGGTTTGTGCAACTTCTACTGTAATTGGTTCATGCAGAATAGTTTCTGCTAAATCAATAACTTTAGTTGGCATGGTTGCAGAAAACAATAAAATTTGTTTTTTTGGTGGACAAATTTTTACAACCTTTTTAATATCATCAATAAAACCCATATCTAGCATTAAATCTGCTTCGTCTAAAACAAGTGTTTTTATGGTGTCTAAATTAATTTCTTGTCGTTTATATAAATCTAATAATCTACCTGGTGTGGCAATTAATATTTCTACTCCTTTTTTTAATTGTTCAATTTGTGGTTCCATAGAAATACCACCAAAAACTACCGCAACTCTTAAGTTAGTGTATTTTGCGTACTCTTGAAAATCTTCTTTAATTTGAAATGCTAATTCTCTTGTTGGACTTAAAACTAAAGCTCTTATTTTCTTCTTTTTTGCATCTTGATCCACCAATAAATTCTGAATAATTGGCAATGCAAAAGCCGCAGTTTTACCAGTTCCTGTTTGTGCAGAACTAATAACATCTAAGTTAATTAAAACTAACGGAATAGTTTTTTCTTGAACTTTAGTTGGTTCATCATAACCTTTTTCGGCAATTGCTCGTAAGATTGTTTTGTTTAATTTTAATTCTTTAAATGTCATTATTTTCTAATAAAAAAACTATAAATATTCCTTTGCTTTTTCTAAAGCTTGCGCAATTCCGTTAGGGTTTCTTCCTCCAGCAGTTGCAAAGAAAGGTTGTCCGCCGCCGCCGCCATGAATTAACTTACCTAATTCTCTAACTACTTTACCAGCATCTAAACCTTTCTTTGCAACTAAGTTTTTAGAAATATAACAAGTTAATAGTGCTTTTTCGCCATTTTTTGTGCCTGCAATAAAAAACAGATTATCTATTTTATTCCCTAAATCAAACATTAAATTTTTAATTGCGGAAGCATCTAAATCTAAAGTAGTTGCTAAAAAGTTTACACCATTTATTACTTCAATATTTTTTTCTAAATCACTACCAACCGACTTTGCTTTTTCACGCATTAAAACTTCTATTTGTTTTTTCAGCTTTGTATTTTCATCTTGAATAGTAGTAACTGATTTTACAATACCAACAGGGTTTTTTAACAACTGTTTTAATTTTAAAAATTCTAAATCTTGATTGGTATAATAATCTTTTGCAGCATCATTGGTAATTGCTTCAATACGTCTAATACCACTAGCGATAGCAGTTTCCTGCGTGATTTTAAAATGCCAAATATCGCTTGTGTTTTTCACGTGTGTGCCGCCACAAAGTTCGCGTGATTTACCAAACTGAACCATGCGTACTGTATCGCCATATTTTTCGCCAAAAAGTGCCATTGCACCTTTTTTTATGGCTTTTTCCATGGTAATATTTCTTCGCTCTTTTAAATTTAGTTTTCCTCTAATTCTTGCATTCACAAAATCTTGTACCTCTTGTAATTCTTTTAGTGTTAACTTAGTAAAATGCGAAAAATCAAAACGCAAATATTTACTGTGTACTGCAGAACCTTTTTGTTCTACATGTGTTCCTAAAATTTTACGTAATGCTTGATGTAATAAATGTGTTGCGGTATGATTACATTCCGTTCTAAAACGTTGTTTTTCATCTACAACTGCTTTAAAGGTATCGGTTACATTTGTTGGTAAATTTTTTGTGAAATGAATAATTAAGTTATTTTCTTTTTTAGTGTCAATAATATAAATAACGTTTCCGTTAGGTGTTTTTAAATAACCTTTATCACCAACTTGTCCGCCACCTTCAGGATAAAAAGGTGTTAAATTGAATACTAATTGGTACATATCGCCATCTTTTTTAGAGGAAACTTTACGGTAACGCGTAATTTTCACATTACTTGATAAGGTATCAAAACCAATAAATTCGGCCTCATCATCTTCGTATAATATTACCCAATCATCGGTGTCTATTTTAGATGCAGAACGTGAGCGTTCTTTTTGTTTTTGTAATTCTTCTTTAAACGTTTTTTTATCTAAAGTAAAACCTTGTTCGCTTAAAATAAGTGCTGTTAAATCTATAGGAAAACCAAAAGTATCGTATAATTCAAATGCTTTTTTGCCTGAAACTTCTTTTCCTTTAGTAGATTTTACAATTCCGTCAAGTAGAATTAGACCTTGTTCTAAAGTTTTCAAAAATGAATTTTCTTCCTCTTTTATAACATTAGAAATTAATTGTCTTTGTACAATTAACTCAGGAAATGCCTCACCCATTTGTTTAGAAAGCAAACCAACTAAACGATACATAAAAGGTTCTTTTTTATCTAAAAATGTAAAACCGTAACGAATTGCTCTTCTTAAAATTCTACGAATCACGTAACCTGCGCCAGTATTTGAAGGTAATTGACCGTCGGCAATAGCAAATACAACCGCTCTAATGTGATCTACAATTACACGTATGGCAATATCTTTTTCTTCACGTTTTTTGGGTGGTAATTTTTGATCTTCGTAATATGTTTCTGTAATCGTTTCCACTTCACGAATTAAAGGTGTAAACACATCGGTATCATAATTAGATTGTACACCTTGAATAACCATGCAAAGACGTTCAAAACCCATACCAGTATCTACATGGGTTTCTGGCAAATTTTCTAAAGAAGCGTCTGCTTTTCGGTTGTATTGCATAAAAACAAGATTCCAAATTTCGATAACTTGCGGATGATCCATATTTACTAAAGATTTGCCATCTACTTTCTTTTTGTCTTCTTTAGAACGAATATCTACATGAATTTCGGAGCATGGTCCGCAAGGTCCTTGTTTGCCCATTTCCCAAAAATTATCTGCTTTGTTTCCGTTTATAATTCGGTTTTTATCGATATATTTTGTCCAAATATCGAACGCTTCTTGGTCAAAATCTAATTTATCTTTTTTATCACCTTCAAAAACAGTAACGTAAATGGAATCTTTATCAATTTTATAAACTTCAGTTAATAATTCCCAAGCCCAAGAAATTGCTTCTTCTTTAAAATATTCACCAAAAGACCAGTTACCTAGCATTTCGAACATTGTATGATGATAGGTGTCTTTACCAACTTCTTCTAAATCGTTATGTTTACCAGAAACTCGTAAACATTTTTGAGAGTCTGCAATACGTTTTACTTCGGCTTTTTTCTGACCTAAAAAATATTCTTTAAATGGTACCATTCCTGCATTAACAAACATTAATGTAGGGTCATTCTTTAAAACCATTGGTGCAGACGGCACAATTTTATGTTGTTTTTCTTTAAAAAAATCTAAAAATTGTTGTCTTATTTCTGTTGCGTTCATTGTGATTTAAACCTTTGTTAGTAATTTAAAGGCAAAAGTAAGTTATTTTTTATTTGTGAAGTAGAAAGACTGTTTTAAAATAAATTTAAGCAATTTGTATAATAAAAAGGTATTTAACCTCAGGGCAAGTCCTGAATCCAATAATAGTTCCGAAACCTCGGAAGACCCATCACGCTAAATACGTGATAAAAAGGTCGAGGTATTTAATAAAAGGTATTAAACCTCAGGCAAGTCCTGAACCCAATAAAAATAATCGACCCAAAGGTCGAGGTATTAAACCAATATCCCGCTGAAAAAGAGGGATTAGTTCGATTTATCAAGCCAAAGGCATGGCTAACTAAAAAATTGAAAATAATTTTTTAGAGTCTCACGAATAAATTGAAAAGATTTTTGTACTTTAACTTTTTAAAAAACAATATTGGAAAACTCAAAAGAACATAAAGAAGAATTTACTATCGCATTTTATAACCTCGAAAATCTATTCGACACCATAGACGATCCTGAAACAAATGATGATGAATTTACGCCAGATGGTAATAAAAAATGGACGCCAAGACGCTACAAAAAAAAGATAAAAAGGTTATCTAAAGCCATAAGAACCATAGGTAATGATGACGTTAATCATCCGCCAGTAATTTTAGGTATTGCAGAAGTTGAAAATTATGAAGTTGTTTTTGATTTAATTGAGTCTAGTTCTTTAGAAAAATACGATTATGGCATTGTACATTACGATTCACCTGACGAAAGAGGCATTGATACTGCATTATTATACCGAAAAAAATATTTTGAATTAATAGAATCTCGACCATATTATATTCAATTTGAAGAAGAAATAGGCAATATTGATTATACCAGAGATATACTTTTAGTAAAAGGAAAACTAAATGGTGAGTTAATGTATTTTATTGTAAATCATTGGCCGTCGAGAAGAAGTAGTGAGTATAAGCGTATTAGAACAGCAGAATTAGTTTTAAAAATAATTTCAGAAATTAAAGAAGAAACTCAAAACCCAAAAATTATTATTATGGGTGATTTTAATGATAATCCAACCGATAAAAGTGTAAAACAAGTTATGGCAACCAATGAGTTTTATAACCCAATGGAATCTATTTTTGAAAAAGGCGATGGTTCAGGTAATTATAAAGGCGATTGGTATTTATTTGACCAAATTATTATTTCTAAAACATTTTATAAAGGAAAACATACCTTTAAGAATGCTAATATTTATGATAAACATTTTTTAAAAGACAAATATGGCAAGTATATTGAGAACCCTTTGCGTACTTATCGTGGTAATTGGTATAAAGGTGGCATGAGTGACCATTTTCCTGTTTATATTGCTTTAGATAAAAAAGAAGAAAATGAATGATGAGGAAAAAATTTATTTTTTAGCACTTCAAAAAACTAATGGTATTGGTGATTTAAATGCTAAAAAATTAATAAAATATTGTGGTAATGCAAAAGCAGTTTTTACTGAAAAACAACAAAATCTTTTAAAAATTGACGGTATTGGTGCTTTTAAATTAAAAGGGTTAAAAGAGAAAAGTTTACTAAGTAGAGCCGAAAAAGAACTAGACTTTATTACAAAAAACAATATTAAACTAATCACTTTTATTGATGAAGATTATCCAGAAAATTTAAAACATTGTGCTGATAGTCCAATATTGTTTTTCTCTAAAGGAAAGATTAATTTTAAGCAACGCCACATTTTGAGTATTGTTGGTACTCGTAACATGACTAATTATGGTCGTTCGGTTTTAGAAAAATTAATGGAAGAAATTAAACAATACAATCCGTTAATAATTAGTGGTTTGGCTTATGGAGTTGATGTATTTGCACATAAATTAGCCATAAAAAATGGTTTACAAACAGTTGCAGTTCTAGCACACGGTTTAGATAGTATATATCCTAAAACTCATCATAAAGAAGCAACAAAAATGCAAGAAAATGGTGGTTTGTTAACCGATTTTTGGTCGGGTTCTAAACCAGAAAGAGAAAATTTTATAAAACGAAACCGTATTGTTGCAGGTTTATCACAAGCAACAATTGTAATAGAATCTGCAGTAAAAGGTGGTTCATTAATAACCGCAGATATTGCAAATTCTTATAATCGCGATGTATTTTCTTTACCAGGTAGAATAACCGATTTATACTCTAAAGGTTGCAATAATTTAATAAAAACCAATAAAGCAGCAATTTTAACTTCGGCAAAAGATTTAGCTTATATTTTAAATTGGGAAACCGATTTTAAAGAAAAAGTAATACAAAAACAATTATTTGTTGAGTTAGATGAAACCGAAAAATTAATTTATAATTATCTTTTAAAAGAAGGAAAACAAACTTTAGATATTATTGCTTTGCATTGTAATCTGCCTATTTATAAAATTTCCAGCGTGTTGTTAAATTTGGAATTAAAAGCCGTTGTAAAACCTTTGCATGGTAAATTATTTGAGGTAGTTTAAATTCTCTCCCGCAGATTTCGCAGATTAACGCAGAATTAGGTTTGTAGAAATCTGTGGAAAACAAAAAAGTAAAATTATGAATATTGAACAATTTAGAGATTATTGCTTAACAAAAAAAGGTGTTACCGAAAGTTTTCCTTTTGATGAAAATACACTCGTTTTTAAGGTACTAAATAAAATGTTTGCTTTAACATCTTTAACTTCGGAAGAATTTAAAGTAAATTTAAAATGTAATCCTGATAGATCGGTTGAATTACGAGATCTATATAGTAACGTTGTTGGTGCTTTTCATATGAGTAAATTGCATTGGAATTCTATTACAGTAAACCAACAAATACCAGTAAAATTAATTACAGAATTGATCGATCATTCTTATGATTTAGTAGTTGCTAAAATGACCAAAAAAGATAAAACCCTTTTAAAAAAATTAGAATAATGTATTTTGAACCTTCCGGAAAATCTTTACTTTTCTAATTAAAAAAGCAACTATTCACCTATCAAAATATTGAGACACAGATTTTTTTCACGGATTACACTAATTATTAAATGGTTGAATTTTCACAGATTAATCCCGTACCAACACTTCGGTATCGGGAGCATAGCAAATTAACAATCGGTTAAATATTTAAGTAGTCAAGTTGCTTGTGATCAGTGAAATACGTGTCTTTTACCTGACTTAATAGATGCTTAAAATCAATTTATTACCTTATTTAGTTAGAGGTTATAGTTTGCTTGTTTTGATTTTTAAAGTAGAAATTTGAATTATTAAATTAGTATTGTCCGATAAAGACATTAGACCGCTTCGCTATTAGATATTAGACAAAAGACCAAATTGTAACTATTTGATAATCTTTTATTTAAAAAAGAAAGTAAGTTTGGCAGTAATTCTTTAATTGATTTTTTAAAAAGTAAGGTGTCGTTTTACAAATATCTCCTTGCTTCCTTGTTTTATTGGGTTTTTAGTGTTTGTTTATAATTTTATCGGACAACAGTAATTTTTAAAGTAGAAATTTGAATTATTAAATCAACAATCTCCAATCGTTAATCTTTTTTAGTCTTTGAATTATTTTTGAAAAATTTATTTTATTAATAACTCCTCAGGTTTTATAAGTGACTTACTTTATCTAACTCTTACAACCATAAAACCTCTTTTAGTTTTTCGGTGATGTTTACCGTTAAAATAATAATATTTTTTACCTTTTACAACCACAATTTTATGATTTCTAGGTGCTTTTTTTACATAAATGATTTTTGTTTTATGTGCTGGTTTTGTATGTACAACACAAGATTGAATTAATACAAAAACTAAAATGGTGCTAATTAAAATTAAACGCTTCATAATATAAATTTTGAGTTCGTATTATTTTGACTTTAAAAAATAAAAAAGGT
>CAYQTF010000033.1:17874-21924 GCA_964420345.1 uncultured Flavobacteriaceae bacterium | reverse complement strand
GTCAATAATAAACATATTGGTTTAGAGCAAATTAAAATAAGAACCTAAGTTTACACCTCTATAAAAGGTTATTAATCCTCAACTTTTATATGTGACCCATTAAAACTTATTTATGGCTTTAAATGGTTAAATAAGAACATTGATGACATAGAGATTATCATGGAATACTAAAATAGCGTGAATTTTTGACTCTATCAGAAATGACAAACGATATTAAATTCGCTGTAGAACCAATTTAAATATTTTTTTACATTTATTTTTTCGCAAAATTATTTTTTTGTAAAAAAAAGCAAAATTCTATTAATAAGCGCAACAGTGTATTAATTATCGAAATTTTTAGATTCGGATATTTGTCTTAAACCAGTCCAACTTTAATCTTATCCCAAAGTTTTATTAAAATAAAAACACAAACTAAAACAAAACCGCTTAAGATAAGTGCTAATTGATATTCGCCATAAATAAAATTACCAATAGCAAATAAAATACCATAAACCATAAGTGTACTAATTAACATGGCGATAATACCATAAGTTAGACTTGTGTTTACCGTTGGGTCAACAATATTGTTTCCGTTTGCTTTTGCTTTGTTTATTATTTTATGCCAGCCAATTTTACTGGGTTGAATTTTTTGATAAAATTTTTCTAAAACTTCTTGCTCTTCAGGTTTTGTAAGATAGGTAACTAAAACCCAAATAATAGTGGTCACTAAAACTATTAACGGAAATTTAGACCATGCAGGAAACATATTTTCCACTCCAAAAAGTGTTTTTTCATTAAATGTAAAAGTTAACGAAACTATACCCGAAGAAATCATTGCAGAAATTTCAGACCAAGAGTTTATTCGCCACCAAAACCAACGCAAGATAAATAACAAACCTGTTCCTGCACCAAAAGCAATGATGGCATGAAAAACTTGCCCTGCATTTGTGAATCCTAATGCTAAAATAGAACTTAATACAATTAATACAATAGTAGATAATCTACCAACCAAAACTTGTTCTTTTTCAGATGCTTCTGGTTTTACAAAACGTTTGTAAAAATCGTTTACCATATAAGAAGAACCCCAATTTAAATGTGTAGAAATGGTGCTCATAAAAGCAGCAACTAAAGATGCTAAAACCAAACCTAAAACTCCTTTTGGTAGAAATGTTAACATTGCAGGATATGCGTAATCGTGCCCCAACTTTCCTGCTTCAATACTTGGGAATGCCGCTTGAATACTTTCCAAATTTGGGAAAACCACCAAAGAAGCTAAAGCAACTAAAATCCATGGCCAAGGTCTAATAGCATAATGCATAATATTAAAAAAGAAAGTTGCACCAATTGCATTTTTCTCGTCTTTTGCGGCTAACATTCGTTGTGCAATATAACCGCCACCGCCAGGTTCTGCGCCAGGATACCAAGCGCTCCACCATTGTACTGCTAACGGAATCACTAATAAAGTCATCATCAATTCGGTATTATTAAAATCTGGTAAAACAGACATTTTACTTGCTACTAATTCATTTTCGAATAAAGCAGTAAGACCGCCAACTTCTGGTAGGTTTACAGCATAATATGCTGCTAGTATTGCACCAATCATTGCTACAATAAACAATAAAAAATCGGTATAAACGACTCCTCTAAATCCGCCAATGGCAGAAAAAATTACTGTTACAACTCCTGCATAACCTACAACTTCGTATTGAGAAAGTCCTAACATAATTCCTCCAATTTTAATTGCAGCAAGCATCACGGCACTCATTACCAAAACATTAAAAACCAAACCTAAATAAATCGCTCTAAAACCACGTAGGAATTTAGCAACTTTTCCGCCATAACGCAATTCATAAAATTCAATATCTGTTTTTACATTTGATTTTCGCCATAACTTAGCATACACAAAAACGGTTAACATACCTGTAATTAAAAAAGTCCACCATTCCCAATTTGCAGAAACACCATTTTGTCTAACAACATCGGCAACATATAAAGGTGTGTCTGCGGCAAATGTTGTAGCAACCATACTAAAACCAAGTAACCACCAAGGCATATTTCTTCCGCTTAGGAAAAATTCATCCGTATTTTTACCCGCACGTTTGGAAACTACAATACCTATGATTAATGTAATGGCAAAAAAACCGAATATAATTGCGTAATCTAAAGTGGTTAAATTCATTTTGTTGATTTAATGATTTTTCAAAGATAAATAAAAAGATGAAGTCGAAGTCGAATTTGAAGTCGAACTTGAAAATGAAATCGAATTTGAAATTAAAATTAATACTCAAGTTCAAGTTCGACTTCGACTTCGATTTCAAGTTCAAGTTCATTTTCATCTTCATTTTCATTTAATCTTTCAATTATTAATATTAAATTTGCATAACCATAAAAACAAATAATGTCTTATAAAAGAATTTTACTAAAATTAAGCGGAGAAGCACTAATGGGAGAACGTGAATATGGAATTGACCCAAAACGTTTAAAAGAATATGCGCAAGAAATTAAAGAAGTAGTTGATAGTGGTATTGAAGTTGCTATTGTAATTGGTGGCGGAAATATTTTTAGAGGTATTGCTGGCGCAAGTGCTGGTATGGATAGAGTGCAAGGTGATTATATGGGAATGCTTGCTACTGTAATTAACGGTTTGGCATTACAATCGGCTTTAGAAAACGAAGATGTTCCTACAAGATTGCAAACGGCAATCAAAATTAATGCAGTTGCTGAACCTTTTATAAGAAGAAAAGCAATGCGTCATTTAGAAAAAGGTCGTGTAGTTATTTTTGGTGGTGGCACTGGTAATCCGTATTTTACAACCGATTCCGCAGCAGTTCTTAGAGCAATAGAAATTGAAGCAGATGTTATTTTAAAAGGTACTCGTGTAGATGGAATTTATACGGCAGATCCAGAAAAAGATAAAAATGCGGTGAAATTTGATAATATTACCTTTAAAGATGTTTTAGATAAAGGATTAAAAGTAATGGATACTACAGCATTTACATTAAGTCAAGAAAACGAATTACCAATTGTTGTTTTTGATATGAACACACAAGGTAATTTAATGAAATTGCTTTCAGGAGAAAAGATAGGAACAACCGTAAGTATCTAAAATTTATAATATGCACACACTAATGCCAGCTTTATTAAAACCTTATTTTTTTCTAGAACTAAAGAAATATGTAGTTTGCTATAATAAAAAAGATTTTGCTACTGCTTGGAATCATTTAGAAAGAGCACATGTAATTGGTCAAAAATACCCTTACCAACATAGTTTAGTACATTATAAAATGTTGCTTTTTGGATTTAAAATAAAAAACATTAAAGAAATTTTCGGGCAAATTACACGTTTGCTTTTTGGTGGTGTTAAATCTTTTGTTGGTAAAATTCCTGTTGGTAATACTGGTGGATCCAATGTACATCCGTTAAAACCAATGCCAATTTCTGTGGAGTTGCAAGAAATATTTAAAAAAGCAGGTTTGTAAATAACTAACTAATTGGCACACTAATTGAATGTTAAAAAATAAAATTAATATTTTTAATTGATAAAATAAGAAATATGGAAGAAATAGAAATAATAATAGAAACAGTAAAAGAAGAAATGAACAGCGCAATTGATCATTTAAAACGAGAACTGGTAAATATTAGAGCAGGAAAAGCATCGCCAATGATGTTAAAAGGTGTTTTGGTAGATTATTATGGTTCTCAAACTCCTTTAGATCAAGTTGCAAATATTAATACGCCAGATGCACAAACGATTTCTGTACAACCTTGGGAAAAAACCATGATTCAAGAAATTGAAAAAGGAATTATGCTTGCTAATTTAGGTTTTAATCCTTCTAATAATGGCGAAAGTGTTATTATAAATGTGCCACCATTAACCGAAGAAAGACGTATTGCACTAGCGAAATCGGCTAAAGCAGAAACCGAAAACGGTAAAGTAAGTATTCGCAATTCTAGAAAAGATGCGAATAATGAAATTAAAAAAACAGATGTATCTGATGATATGAAAAATAATGCGGAAGCAAGCATTCAAGATTTAACCGATACACATATTAAACAAATGGATGAAATCTA
>CAYQTF010000033.1:0-17774 GCA_964420345.1 uncultured Flavobacteriaceae bacterium | reverse complement strand
AAGCAAGCATTCAAGATTTAACCGATACACATATTAAACAAATGGATGAAATCTACAAACAAAAAGAAGTGGATATTATGACTGTATAATTAGGTTAGTCACGATTTTAATGGTAAATAAGAAAATAGTTGAGTTTTAAAAAATAAAATAGTGTAATTGTTTAATCGTGTATTTGTTTATAAATTGGGCTAACGATTAACCGATTAAACAAATAACCGACAAATGAATCTTAACTTATTAAAAAACCATAGACAATTCTATTACAATAAGATTAGAACTCTTTATTACTATGAAAAAAACTTTTTTAATATTTTTTATTTTATGTATTTCAAGTACATTTGCTCAAAAAGATCCAAATGTATATGATTTTTTTGGTGGTAAAACATTTGGTAATCAAGCAACATTTTATCGTTTATTGTTTCAAATTAATAATGGTAAAATAACTGGTTATGCATTTACAGGAGACCAAAGGTCTTATGAAACTAAATCTATAATAAATGGTACTTTTAATCCGAAAACAAAAACAATTGTATTTTCTGAAACTAAAAAATTAGTAACAAAATCTCGAAAAAGATTAAATGAAATGTGCTTTTTAAGTGGTATTATTTCGATGAAAATAAGTCCTAACATTAGTGAAATTAAAGGTTCTTTTATAGAAGAAACTTTAAAAGGAAATAAATGCAGTAAAGGAGAAATTAATATTATTAGCCTAGACGCTTTCAATAATTTACAAGAAACTATTAAATTAGAAAAAGAATTATTGGCAGAAAATAAACCAGAAACAAAGAAGATAGAAGTACTTCCAACTTTTAATACCGACGAAAAAATCACCATTAAAGACGATGAAGAAATTACGATATTTTGGAATTCCGATAAATTTATTTTAGATATTTGGGATGATGCTATAGAAGATGACGATCAAATTACCATTCAGTTTAATGATGAAATTATTTTAGAAGATTTTATTTTAAAAAACAAAAAAGAAACCTTAGAGTTTGATTTAGAGAAAGATATAGAAAATAAAATTACTTTCACAGCAACGAATACAGGTTTTATAGCCAATAATACAGCAAGAGTAGATTTGTTTGATGCAGCTATAAAACATCAAATTATTACAGAATTAAAATTAAATAAATCGGTTACCGTATATATAGTAAAACAATAAAAGGTATTAAACCTCAGGGCAATCCCTGAACCTAATAATAATTCCGAAACCTCGGAAGACCCATCACGCCTTTGTCGTGATAAAAGGGTCGAGATATTAAACCAATATCCCGCTGAAAAAGCGGGATTAATTCGACTAACTAAAAAATTGAAAATAATTTTTTAGAGTCTCACAAATAAATTTAAAATGAAAAAAATTATTCTAACAGTATTAATTCTTTTACAAACCATACTATTTTTTGCACAAGATTATTCGTTTATTTCGAAAGATTTACACGAAATGAAGGAAAGTGAAATGATTGAAAATAATGTACAGTTTAATCCTGCTACTATTAAAATGTACACTATTGATGGTGATGTAGTTGCAGCGAATCAGATAAATGATATTATGATGAGTGGTAATTTTATGCCTGTAATTTTTGGTAATAAACAACACGAACCTAAAGCATTAGTTTTTAGAAAATCTACAAAAGAGGAAAAAGCACAATTGCAACAAGCAATGTCTATGCAAGATCCTAATGCTAATTTTAAAACTGGCATTATGGCGAAAAATTTTGTAACGGTAGATTTAGAAGGTGAAAAGGTTTCTTTAGTAGATTTAAAAGGCAAAGTGATTGTACTTAATTTTTGGTTTACTGCTTGTCCGCCTTGTATTGCAGAGTTGCCAAAACTAAATAAAATTGCTAACAAATATAAAGATCAAAATGTAGAATTTATTGCAATTACATTTGATTCTAAAGAAAAAATCACTGCATTTTTAAAAGAACACAAATTCAATTATAAAATAGTTTCCGATAATTCTATTGTTAGCGATTATAATGTTTCTATATTTCCGTTAAGTATTATTATTGACCAAAAAGGCGAAATTATTTTTAAAAAAGTCGGCGATTTTCTCGAAGAGTTAGATATTAAAATTGGTTTGCTTTTAGATAAAGGAAGATAAAACATTGCAACAACGTTTTGCAAACTTTCTGTAAAGACGTTTTGCAAAACGTCTTTACAAAAAGTATTTTTTTTAACAAAAAATAAACAATTACTTTTTTAGTTATATAAGTAGATGTTGTTATTTTGTACTCTATAATTTTGTTAATGCAAAAATTTGTTGTCATATTATTGTTGTTTAGTTCCGTTTTTGTTTTCGGGCAAGAAACTAAGTTATCTCCAAACCAAATAATACAACAAGTAATAAATAATAAGAATGAAAATTACATAAAGAAAAAGTTAAAAACATATAAATATAATAGTTATAACAAATTAATATTTAGTGTAGATAACTCTTTAATAGAAGGTAAAATTGATTCTGTTTTTGTAGAAAAAAATAATAAAAAGTATTTTAAAAAATTAGATTCTACCAATTATTTTTTCAAAAAAGAAATTGAGAAGCAACACTTTTATATATCCGAAAAAATTGCAGAGCATAAATTTGATAACGGAAAAGAAAAAGAAAATATTTTGGCTGCTAAAATGGCTGGTTTTCAAGAACCAATTTATGAATTTTTAGCACTTGGTATTACAAACATTTCGTTTTACGAAGAAGATGTTGTTATTTTAGGAACTAAATATGTTAGTCCGTTAGCAAAAAAAACCTTTAAAAATTATCGATTTTATTTTGATGAATATAATAGTAGCGAAAAATATTATATTGTTAATTTTGAATCTATTAAGCGAAAAAAAACCGTCGGATTAAAAGGTGAATTTCATATCGATAAAAAGACATTTGCTATAGTGAAAAGCAAAGTAAAAATTATTGGTAAAGTGGTTGTTTTTGTAGAGCAGAACTATGAGTACTTAAAAAATGAAAAGATTTGGTTTCCTAAAAAAACCACCATTTTTTTACGAAATGGAAGTTCTAAACGAAGCATAAAAGCATTCCGAAAATTAATAGGTTATAAAACAAATTATATTTCAGATAAAAATATAAATCCAGAAGATGTTTCGTATATATTAATAAGTACAGATAATTTTGATGTTGAAATAAATCAACCTGTAAGTATAAAAAAGAAATCTTATGCTGTAGAAATTAATGCCGAAGCAGCAAATAGAAATACAAACGTTTGGGATGCGTTTAATTTAGACTCCAAAGATCAAAAAGATATAAATACCTATACTTTTTTGGATAGTATCGTACAAGACAAGAAAATAGAAAGAAAATTAAATGTTCTAAGGAAATTTACCGAAGGAAAGTTTGCCACAAGATTGTTAGATATTGATTTAAGTAACGTGATAAATTTTAATAATCATGAGGGTTTTAGGTTAGGTTTTGGCGGTACTACAAATGATAATTTATCTAAATATTTTCGTTTAAATGCTTATGTAGCAAGAGGCAATAAAGATAAAATTTTTAAATTTAGTTATGGTGCAGATATATTGTTAAACAAAAATTCTAACACTTGGTTTGGCGGTAGTTTTACCAATGATATATTTGAAGCAGCAAAATCAAAATTACTTTTTGAAGAACCTAATTTTGCGATTATAAATCCTCGTAATATAAATATTAGTCAGTTTTATTCTTATAAAGTAACCGAAGTACATTTGCATCATAATATTTCACCTAGATTGTCAAGTAAACTTCAATTTGATGCAGGTAATTATGAAAACGAATTTGAATATACCTTTATAAGTCGAGATAAATTATTGCAGGATTATAATTTAACCAAATTAACACTCGCCTTACATTGGTCGCCTTTTAGTAAATATTTAAAATCTCCTAAAGGTAAATTTACAGTTAAAAAAGCATATCCGATAATAAAAGCAGAGTTCACTAAAGGTTTTGATACTATTTTAGATGGTGATTTCAATTTTCAAAAAGTAGATTTAAATATTGAATATCAAATTAAAACGATAAAAAGTGGTTCTACAGAATTTTTATTAAAAGTTGGTTATGTTAATGGTGAAGCGCCATTGTCACATTTGTATAATGTAACACCTAATCATTCTTTGGTTGATCCTTGGCGAGCAAGAATTAATTTTTCGGGCACTAACGCATTCGAAACCATGTTATTTAATGAATTTATATCGGATAAATTTGTTTCTTTTCAGGCAAGACAAAATTTTGAAAAATTTAGAATTGGCAGAAATTTCAAACCTAAATTAAGTATCATTACACGTTTTGCTATTGGCGATATTGAAAATAGAGCGAATCACCAAGGAGTTGATTTTATTTCTATGAATAAAGGGTTTATGGAATCTGGTGTTGTGTTAAATCAACTTTTTTATGGTTTAGGTGTAAGTAGTTTTTACCGTTATGGCGCTTATCAATTTAATAAATTTGAAGATAATATAGCACTGAAAATTACTTATGTGATTGATTTGTTTTAGATATCATAAATTTTTTAAAAGAACGATTTTGACTTTATCATTTATTTTTACTAACTTCGTTTGTCGTTATATATAAAACATTGAAACAATTTTGTATATAAATGTTATGTATAAGCGGAAAAAAATCAATATGACAAAATTAGAATTACTTACAAAATCTGTTGAAAATAGACTACCAATCTCTTTTCAATATAATAAGCCAGATAAATCTGAAGGAATTAGAATAGGAAATGTACACGCAATTTTTATCTTCAGATCTAAAAAAAGAGAAATAAGCACAAAATTTCATATAGTTCAAACTGATGGTGTTTCAGATAGTGCAGATAAGAGATATTTTCCTTTTAGGAGGACTTTTAATATTGATTTTATATCCGATGTAAAAATATTAGAAGATTCAGGAAAATTTGAAATAGAAGAAGGATATAATCCTGAAAGTTACGATAATCCTTTAGCCAAAATATAATGAGTGTAGCCTATCATAAAGAACTCTTCAATAACGGCAAAATTAGCCTTATGGCTAACTTTGCCAATATAAAAGAAGACGTGGCAGACGAAAATATGACCTTAAATTTCTATGCTGTTAATAGTGATGGAATACCCTTATTTACAGAATCTTTGGATATTGAAGATATACGCAGTTTGTATAATCATTTAGGCTTAATTTCAATCGTAAAAGACGGAAATTCAAAATCTGCAAAATTCATTGAAACTTCAGATGAAATTAATTTGATTTTAGAAAAACTTGGAAGTAGTGATTTAGAAACAATTCTTCAATTATTAGAAAAATTTGAATCAGAAGAAAAAATAAAAGGATTATTAGAATCCTTATCTGATTTAGAAATTGAGAATCTTCACGGTGCATTTCAGCATAAGTTAATTACCACAGAAATAGAAAATTTGGAAAAGTTAATTCAACTTGAAATAGAAGGTAGCATTACTTCGAAAATAATCAATCACAAAGAACTTATAAAATATAAGGCAGGTCAACCCGAAAAAAGATTTCAAAATTGGATTGAATCAAATCTTTGGGTATTTGGAATTGATTATATAAAGAAACACGATTCGAGAAAGATAGCCTTATTTAGCGAAGGAGATTTACTTATGGAATCTGTAGATGGTTATTTGGATTTAATAGAATTGAAAAGGCCTAAACACGAGTTATTCAGATTCGATGATAGCCACAAATGTTTTTACCCTCATACAAGCCTTTCGCAAGTTATAGGTCAAAGCCTATTTTATTTGCAAAAATTACAAGATTACAAACTCAATATTGAAAAGGAATATGAGGTAAAAGTTATAATGCCTCGTGTTAAAATTATTATTGGAAGAAATATCAATTTTAAAGATGAAGAAAAAGATAGTTTAAGAATGTTGAACTCAAATCTAAATTCTATACAAATTATAACATATGACGATTTAGTCCAATTTGGCAAATTAATTTTGGCAAGTTTTAATAGGTAAATAAAAAAAATATGAACGAAATAATATGTCCAAATTGTAAAAAAGCATTTAAAGTAGACGAAGCTGGATTTGCTGATATACTTAAACAAGTTAGAGACCATCAATTTGAGGAAGAACTGAATCGTCGACTTGCTCTTGCGAAAAAGGAAAAAGAAAGTGCAGTTGAACTTGCTAAAGCAAATACAAAAAACTCATTGCAAGCAGAATTAGCAAAAAAGGACAAAGAACTAACCGAATTAAAAGCCAAAAGCGATACTGAGCTTGCTAATAAATTAGCAAAAAAAGAAACTGAAATTGCTGAAATGAAATCCCAAATTCAAAGTGCAGAAATTCAAAAAAAGTTAGACGTTTATCAAGCTATTAAAGTCATCGAAAAAGAGCGTGATAATCTTGCTAATGATTTGAGAGTTAAAGAAACTGAAACGCAATTACTTGAAAAGTCAATTAAAGAACAGTTTAATAATAAACTTGTCACAAAAGATGAAACCATCAAAATGAGAGACGATGAAATTGCTCGTTTGAAAGATTATAAGCAAAAACTTTCAACAAAAATGGTTGGCGAAACATTAGAACAACATTGTGAAACTGAATTCAATAAACTGCGAGCAACAGCATTTCAAAACGCTTATTTTGAGAAAGATAACGACTCAAGAGGTGGAAATAAAGGCGATTTTATTTATAAAGAAACTGATGATGCTGGAAATGAGATAATTTCTATTATGTTCGAGATGAAAAATGAGAATGATGAAACTGTCACAAAAAAAAGAAATGAGTATTTCTTTGCAAAACTTGACAAAGACCGTAAAGAAAAAAACTGTGAATATGCAGTTTTAGTTTCCCTTTTAGAATCGGAAAGTGAGTTCTACAATACTGGAATAGTTGATGTTTCTCATAAATTTGAGAAAATGTATGTAATAAGACCTCAATTTTTCATACCAATTATTACACTTTTACGTAATGCAGCAATGAATTCCTTGAAATATAAGGTAGAATTGAATTTAATGAAAAATCAAAACGTTGATATTACAAATTTTGAGGAAAAGATTGATGCATTCAGAAAGGGGTTTGCTTATAATTATGATTTAGCAAGTCGAAAATTTAAAACAGCTATCGAGGAAATAGACAAGACGATTACTCATTTGAACAAAACCAAAGAAGCTTTGTTGTCATCTGAAAACAATTTGCGATTGGCGAATAATAAAGCTGATGATTTAACTATTAAAAAGTTAACACACGGAAACCCTACAATGAAAGCGAAATTTGATGGACTTTCGAATAAAACTTAATAAAACAAAACGAAAAACGCAATAAAGTCAGCACATAATAAAAACACATAAATCATTGGTTAATAATCGATTAAATCAAAGTTAATACTTTTATTTAAAAATAGGTATAAACGAAAAGAAGTGTTTTAAATACCCAAAGTTCTATATACAAATCGGAAAACCTAATTACACATTATAGGTAAACCATACCTTTTAAATAAAATAAAAAATTTAAGTATTAATTCAACTAAAATTAAAACTATTGTTAAATCAATAGTATAATTTTAATACCTTTGCGAAAACTACTATTAAATGAATTTTTGGACCATTGTTGCGAGAATAATCTTAAAAGGTAAATATGTTATTTTACTTTTATTAGCTGCGATGACTTACTTTTTAGTTTTGCAAACTAAAAATATTCGTTTTTCTCATACCGAAGCAAATTTATTACCAAGCGATCATCAAGTAAATAAAACTTACGATAAATTTCTAGATATTTTTGGAGACGAAGGTAATTTGGTCATTTTAGCGGTAAAAGATTCTACTTTTTTCACGGCAAAAACATTTAATAATTGGAATGATTTTGCACAGAAACTAGATAGTTTTCCAGAAGTTTCTTATACAGTTTCTATTACAGACATTAAAAAGTTAGAGAAAAACAAACGCGAAAAAAAGTTTGAAGCAAAACCTCTTTTTAAAACAAAACCAAAAACCGACAAAGAGGTTAAAGAAATAATCACAGACCTGTTTGAAAACCACCCATTTTATAATAATTTATTATTTAATAAAAAAACGGGTACTATCAGAACAGCAGTCTATATTAAAAAGGAAATTTTAAACACAAAAGAAAGAACGGATTTTATTTTAAAAAAATTAATTCCTGAAATTAAAAGATTCGAAGATGAAAATAATATAAACATATATGCTTCAGGAATGCCTTACGTTAGAACACTTAGCGCAGCAAATATAAAAGGCGAAATGAAATTTTTTGTGATTGCTGCATTAGGTATTACAGCATTGATATTTTTCTTCTTTTTTAGGTCTTTCAGGGCAACATTTATTACCTTAATTGTAGTTGGTATTGGTGTTACATGGGCATTTGGTATTATTGGTTGGTTAGGTTACGAAGTTTCTGTTTTAACGGCTTTAATTCCACCTCTAATTATTGTAATTGGTGTGCCAAATGCGGTGTTTTTAATTAATAAATACCAACAAGAAATTAAAAATCATGGTAACCAAGCAAAGTCATTACAACGTGTTATCTCTAAAATAGGAAATGCCACTTTAATGACAAATATAACTACCGCAAGTGGTTTTGCAACCTTTATATTTACTAAATCGAAAGTTTTGAATGAGTTTGGTATTATTGCCTCCATTAATATTATGGTAATATTTGTGCTGTCTTTATTAATTATTCCGATAATCTATAGTTTTTTACCTATTCCAAAAGAAAAACATCTAAAACATTTAGAAAAAAAATGGATTAATAATATTGTTGCATGGATGATTAATACCGTAAAAAATCGAAAAATTGCTATTTATATTACCACTTTTGTTATGGTAATTATAAGTATAATTGGTGTTTATATGATTCGTGTTTCGGGTAGTATTATTGATGATATGCCAAAAAAATCTCATTTTTATAAAGATATTAAGTTTTTTGAAAAAGAATTTGGTGGCATCATGCCTTTAGAGATTTTAATAGATACTAAAAAACCAAATGGCGTAATGAAACTTTCTACTTTAAAAAAAATGAATAAAATAGAAGAGTTTATTGAAGAAATAGATGAACTGTCCCCAATGTTATCGGTATTAAATTTAGTAAAATACTCTAAGCAAGCGTATTATAATGGCAACCCAAAATTCTTTCAGTTACCTACATCTGGCGAAAAAAATTATATATTATCCTATGTAAAAAACTCAAACACAAATGCAAACATGCTTAATAGTTTTGTAGATTCTACTGGTCGTTATGCAAGAATGACAACCTACATGCAAGATGTTGGTACAGATAAGATGGATCGTATTGAAGAAAGACTAGCAGTAAAAGTCAAAAAATACTTTCCTGAAAAAAATTATGAAATAACCTTAACAGGTAAATCCCTGGTATTTTTAAAAGGAACGACCTTTTTGGTTAAAAACTTAGCAGTTTCCTTAGGTTTAGCAATTATATTAATCGCATTATTTATGGCTTGGATGTTTAGATCGTTTAAAATGATTCTAATTTCTTTAATACCAAATGTATTGCCATTGCTATTTACTGCTGGATTAATGGGTTATTTAGGAGTAGCAATAAAACCATCAACCATTTTAGTATTTAGTATTGCTTTTGGTATTTCGGTAGATGATACGATACATTTTTTAGCAAAATACAGACAAGAGTTAAAAGTAAATAATTGGAAAGTTAGAAAATCGGTTTTTGGTGCATTAAAAGAAACAGGCGTAAGCATGTTTTATACATCTATAGTATTATTTTTTGGATTTATGATTTTTATGTTCTCTAGTTTTGGTGGAACAATTGCACTTGGCGGTTTAGTATCTATAACCTTATTATTTGCTATGGTTTCTAATTTAATTTTATTACCTGCTTTATTGCTTTCGTTCGAAAGAAAAATTGCCAACGAAAAGACTTTTATTGAACCTAAAGTTAAAGTTTTACCTAATGATGATATGTAGTTTTCTGGTGATATTATATCAAATTTTATCTGAAAAGTATTTACTCAAAATTAATCAAAAAATTCTCCAAAACTAAATGTTTGACACCTTCATAAGTATTAGGTGTTTCAAAACTATCTAGCGTAATTACATATTTTGGGTAGTTATCTTTAATGGTTAATAAATTACCAAACTCTCTTTTAATAGTCGATTGCTCGGTTAGTAAATAAGTAACTTGAATATATACTTTTTCGTTGTCTTTAGTAGCTATAAAATCAATTTCTTTATTGTTATGACTTCCAACAGTTACTTTGTAGTCATTAATTAGTAAATGATTTAGCACAACATTTTCCATGTTTTTATGAATATCGTTTGGTTTAAAACCCGCAAGTGCATTTCTGATTCCTAAATCTTCAAAATAAAATTTTTCGCCACTATCAAATATTTTTTTTCCTTTTAAATCACTTCTTTTAACGCTAGTAATGAAATAAGCATCTTCTAAATAGCCTAAATATCTATTAATTATTGGGATAGATTTATCAATTTTTTGACTTTTTAAATAATTGTAAATACTTTTTGTGGAAAACAAACTACCTGTACTGTCGGCTAAAAATTTAACTAAATTATCTAAAAACTTCACATCTCTTAAATTGTTTCTTAATACAACATCTCTAAATAAAATAGTTGTGTAAATATTTTTTAAATATTCGCTAATGACAGTTTTGTTATTTGGCAAATTAATTAAATATGGCAAACCACCAAAATTCAGATATTGTAATAAGTTGTTATTATTGCTTTTTAGTTTGTGAAATTGTAAAAATTCTACATAAGATAAGGCATGAATTCTAATAATAATTTGTCTGCCACTTAATATAGTTGCAATTTCGCTTGATAACATTTTAGCATTACTACCTGTACAATAAATATCAAAACCACCTTGATTTAATAGACTTCGTAATGTTTTTTCAAATTGATTAATTTCTTGAACTTCATCAATAAATAAATAGTTGTTTCCCTTTTTCTGTTTGGATTTAACATAATTCATTAATGTTTTGTAATCTGTAATTTCATCAAATTCAAATAATTCTTTGTCAATAAAAATGCAATTTGCGTTTTTATTATTTTCTAAAATATAATCTCTAATCTGTTTGAGCATGTAACTTTTACCAACTCGCCGTTGACCTGTTAATACTTTAATAAGTTGTTTATTGATAAAAGGTTTAATTTTACTAAAATACCGTTCTCTAATATGCATAAATATAATTTTATACGTTAATATAATCACAAATATATTAAAAAAATAATATATACATTAATGTTTTTAAAATAACGTTAAAAAATAACATATAAAAATTAGCAAAAATCTGTATAATCCGTTAGAATCCGTATTCCTATTAAGATAATCTTAACTATATTTGCCTTTCAAAAAAATAAACTGATTCAAACATCTAAGTCTGCGATAATCTGCGAAATCTTCGGGAAATAAAATAACATGAGAACAACAGTAAAAGAATTACTAAAAGGAGAAAAGAAAAATCAAGAAGTTACATTAAAAGGTTGGGTAAGAACCTTTAGAGCAAAACGTTTTATTGCTATAAATGATGGCTCAACAATTAACAATATACAATGTGTAGTTGATTTTGAAAATACCGAGGAATCGTTATTAAAAAGAATAACAACTGGCGCTGCAGTTCATGTAAAAGGAACTTTAATTGAAAGTCAAGGAAAAGGGCAATCGGTTGAAATTGAAGTTACATCGTTAGAAATTTTAGGAGATTCTAATCCAGATGAATATCCTATTCAACCAAAAAAACACAGTTTTGAATTTTTAAGAGAAAATGCACATTTGCGTGTTAGAACAAATACATTTTCTGCAGTTATGCGTTTACGTTCTGCTTTATCTTTTGCGGTGCATAAATATTTTACAGAAAACGGCTTTTATAATTTTCACGCACCAATTATCACAGGTTCTGATGCCGAAGGCGCAGGCGAAATGTTTAAAGTGACTAATTTAGATTTGAATAATATTCCTAAAACGGAAAAAAACAATATAGATTACAAGCAAGATTTCTTTGGAAAAGAAACAAATCTTACTGTATCAGGCCAATTAGAAGCCGAAACCTATGCAATGGCACTAGGTAAAGTCTATACTTTTGGTCCAACTTTTCGAGCAGAAAACTCAAATACAACTAGACATTTGGCAGAATTCTGGATGATTGAACCAGAAGTGGCATTTAATGATTTGAATGATAATATGGATTTAGCAGAAGACTTTATACAAGAAGTTTTACGTTATGTTTTAGAACATTGCAAAGATGATTTAGCATTTTTAGATGCAAGATTAACTAAAGAAGAAAGTGCAAAACCGATGGCGCAAAGAAGTGATATGCCATTAATTGAAAAATTAAAGTTTGTAACAGGAAATAATTTTAAACGTGTTAGTTATACTGAAGCAATAGACATTTTAAGAAATTGCAAACCAAATAAAAAGAAAAAATTTCAATATATAATCGAAGAATGGGGTGCAGATTTACAGTCAGAACATGAAAGATATTTAGTGGAAAAACATTTTAAATGTCCAGTAATTTTATTTGATTATCCTGCAAATATCAAAGCATTTTATATGCGAATGAATGATGATGGAAAAACCGTAAGAGCAATGGATGTTTTATTTCCACAAATAGGTGAAATTGTTGGTGGTTCTCAACGTGAAGAACGTTTAGATGTTTTAAAAGAAAAAATGAAGGCATTAGCTATAGACGAAAAAGAATTATGGTGGTATTTAGATACCCGTAAATTTGGTACTGCAATACATAGTGGTTTCGGTTTAGGATTTGAAAGATTAGTACTTTTCGCTACAGGAATGAGTAATATTAGAGATGTAATTCCTTATCCTAGAACACCTCAAAATGCAGAATTTTAAAAAATGATTTATGATTTTTTGATTTATGACTTGCGACGATTTGTAATTTAATAATTAAAATGTTGTATTTTTGATAAACAAATAAAAACTTTGCGTTTTTGCGACTTTGCGAGAAAAATCTGTGAAATCTGTGAAATCTGCGTGAAATAAAATTATGTTAAAACAAAATCTAAACTTCAAATTATCTCAAAAATTATCTCCACAACAAATACAGTTGATGAAGTTAATTCAATTGCCAACACAAGCATTTGAACAAAAATTAGCACAAGAAATTGACGAAAATCCTGCTCTAGAAGACGGAAAAGAAGAGTTGAAAAGTGAAGATGATTTCGAAGATAATCAAGAGAAAGACACCGAGAACGAAATAAATATAGATGACTATATAACCGATGATGATACGCCATATTACAAAACACAAGTAAATAATTACAGTAAAGACGATGAAGATAAAAACATTCCTTATGCTGGCGGAAAATCATTTCATCAACATTTAAAAGATCAATTAAATACGTTCAGATTAGATGAAAAAGAACGTGCAATAGCCGAATTTTTAGTTGGTAGTATAGATGATTCTGGTTATATACGTAGAGAAATTATTGATATTGTAGATGATTTAGCCTTTACAGCAAATGTAATAGCAGATGAAAATGAAGTAGAAGCAGTACTAAAAAAAGTACAGAAACTTGAACCAAGTGGTGTAGGAGCGAGGGATTTAGAAGAATGTTTGCTAATTCAATTATATCAAAAAAAAGAAAAACCAACACGAATTAATGCAATTAAAATTTTAGAAAATGCTTTTGATCATTTTGCTAAAAAACATTACAAAAAACTAATTCAGAAATTTAATTTTACAGAAGAACAATTAAAAGATGCTATTGCTGAAATCATTAAATTAAATCCAAAACCTGGTGGATCTATAGTTGGCAATAATAAAATAGTAGAACAAATAGTACCTGATTTTAGTATTAAGATTGTAGAAGATAAATTAGAAATGGTTTTAAACTCTAGAAATGTGCCGTCATTACATATTTCGCCAGATTATAAAGATATGTTGCAAGGTTATGCTAAAGCAAAAGAGAAATCAAAATCTCAAAAAGATGCCATATTCTTTATCAAACAAAAATTAGACGCAGCAAAATGGTTTATTGATGCAGTAAGGCAACGTCAACAAACATTAATGTTAACAATGACATCTATTATGCAACATCAAGAAGCTTATTTTTTAACTGGCGACGAAACCAAGTTAAAACCAATGATTTTAAAAGATATTGCCGAAAAAATAAATATGGATGTTTCTACAATTTCCAGAGTTGCAAGTAGTAAATATGTTTCCACACCTTATGGTACAAAATTAATAAAGTATTTCTTTTCTGAATCTATGAAAAACGATCAAGGCGAAGATGTTTCTACAAAAGAAATAAAAAAAATACTACAAAAAATTATTGGCGAAGAAAGTAAGAAAAAACCACTAACCGATGAGAAATTAGCAGCACATCTAAAAAGCGAAGGCTATCTAATTGCAAGACGAACCGTTGCCAAATATAGAGAGCAATTACATATACCTGTTGCAAGATTGCGTAAGGAAATATAATAAATTCACACCGTGACTTTGAGTCACGGTGTGAATAGAAAGTTTTTTTAATCTACCCAAATGAGTACTATTTTAATTTTAGGATTAACATTCTTAATCGGTTCTTTGATTGCTGTATTTGGGCATTATTATTTTTATCAAAGAAATAAAGGGTCACATATAGAAGTTAGGGATTAATTATATTTTTGTGATGAAAAATATTAAAATTAACAGAATTATGATTTATATATAACTTTAAAGATTTAATAAAAATAATTAGTCATTTAGTATTTAGCATAAATCACCTGTATTGAAGTAACTTATCAACGGTTTGAATATGCGTAGTTGCGGATTTTTAAGCACTTACTTTTCAATTTAGCACTAAACTTTGTACAAAGATACTCACTTTGAATTTATCACTAAAACCGCTATTATTTTTATACATTGTTGCCAACCGTTTCTATTGTTTTTGCATAATAATTTGCATATATGAGATTATTCGGTTAGATTTGCGTTGTAAATTTAGTAAAATGAATTATTCAAACGATAAAGTTAAGCGACTTTTAAAGTCGGAGTTAGTTAAAAGAGGTATTTCTACTTCTAATTTAGTTTTCTTGTTAAATAAACAAGGTCTAAATGAAACTCAATCAAGTGTAACAAGTAAAATAAGTAGAGGTACTTTTAGTGCTACTTTCTTTTTGCAATGCCTTTCTGTAATAGGTTGCACTAAATTTGAAATAGAAGATTTTAAGTCAAATTTAAGCCTGGTTGCTGAACCGAATGTTGAATATAAAATTAAGAATGATGACCCGAGCGAAGCGAACAGATGAACTCCTTAAAAAAACAAAATATTGTGAATAATAAGAAATTGAAATTTATAGATTTATTTGCTGGTCTTGGTGGTATTCGTATTGGATTTGAACAGGCTTGTAAAGAAAGAGGAATAGAAACGGATTGTGTTTTGACTTCTGAAATTAAACCTTATGCTGTTGAAACTTTAAAGCACAATCATCATCACGAAAATTTTATTGGTGATATTTTTCAGTTAAAAAATGAAGATATTCCTGATTTTGATTTTCTATTTGGAGGATTTCCTTGTCAGCCTTTTAGTGCAGGTGGAAAAAGAAACGGTTTTGCAGACACAAGAGGAACTTTGTTTTTTGAGGTTGAAAGAATTTTAAGACATAAAAAACCACAAGGCTTTATTCTTGAAAATGTTGAAGGATTAGTTAGACACGATATTGAGGATAAAAAAGATAAAATGGGTAGGACTTTAAAAACCATTTTATATAAACTTGAAAATGAACTTGGCTATCAAGTTTCTTGGAAAGTATTAGATTCCGTTAATTTTGGTGTACCACAATCACGTAAGAGAATTTTTATTGTTGGAACAAAAAAAAATAAAGTTTCATTAGATAATTTCACACCAATTTTTAAGGTTTTAAAAGATGTGTTAGAAAAAGGAAAAGAAATAATGGATACTGATTTTACTAAAAAACTACTTTCTCATTTTTCAGTTAAAGAATTATATGGAAAGTCTATAAAAGACAAAAGAGGTGGAGAAAACAATATTCATAGTTGGGATATTGGAGTAAAAGGAGAGTGTAGTAAAGAACAAGTTATTTTATTAAATAAACTTTTTAAAGCACGAAGAAAAAAACAATGGGCAATTGAAATTGGGATTGACTGGATGGACGGAATGCCGTTAACCTTAAAGCAAATTCAAACTTTTGCTCCATCAAATAATTTGTTTCAAAGTTATGATTTAAAAGGAATGTTAGATGATTTAGTTGATAAGGGTTATTTAAGATTTGAACACCCTAAAAAACTTGTTAAAGAGGTTTTAGAAAATGGAGTTATTACTTCTCGTGTTTATGATGAAACGAAACCGAAAGGCTATAATATTGTAACTGGAAAATTAAGTTTTGAAATAAACAAAATTTTAAATCCTAATGATATTGCACCAACTCTTGTAGCAACAGATATGAGTAAAATTGTTGTTCCTGATGGCAAAGGCGTTAGAAAATTAACAATTAGAGAAGGGTTGAGAATTTTTGGTTATCCTGATAGTTATGAAATACCTGTTAAAATAAATTTCGCTTATGATTTATTAGGAAATACGGTTGCTGTTCCTGTTTTAAAAGCAATTTCCGATAGAATATTAGATACAATACAAGTTTCAAAAACTACGGAAAAAGCAAAAGTTGAAAATGCAGAGGTTATAGTTTAATTCCTATATTTTTAAAATATTTTTTATTTACAATTTTCAGCCAATTCTTTTTGTATTGGTCACATTGAGGATAATCTTTATGAGTTTTTGAAATTGCGTTTAAGAAATCTTTTTTGTTTGTAAAAGGTTGAAATTTCAACCTTTTTGAATACCAAGTACAAGGTCTAATATTATAGATTTGATTTCTTTTAACTTGTAATTTTATTGGATCTTTTCCTGAAGGACTTGATATTTCCCAAACTTTTTTTAACCAAACATTATCTATTGATAATTCAGCATTTTCCATTTTGTAACTAAAAATCAAATAGTCGGCTTCAATTCTTTCTGGAATAGTTAGTAATGATGTGCAATAGGAATCAAAATTAGCAATGTCAAATGCTGGACTTGCATTCGCATTAAATGTTTTTAATTCCAAAAAATCTTTTGTATCACTTTCTGAAAGAAGAAAGTCGGGAAACTCCTGTGTGTTTTCTTTTGTTCTAAAATAGTATTTTTTACTTTTCATCCACTCTCCAAGCCATTCTTGAAGTAAATCTCCGATAGCATCTTTTCCATTATATTTGGCAGTAATACTTCCTAATTTTATTTCGACACTTCCAATTTTTTCTTTGATTTTGAAGTTTTCGACAAGTTCAGTGTAAAGCTCTAATGCAGTTATTTTAGTTTTCGCCATTTTAAATATTCAGATTTGGATTGAAAGTATACAAAGATACATTTCTTTATGAATATTCTCTGTTTGTTGAATTGGTTTTTAATGGTTGGCAACGGTTATATATAAAATCGTTTTAATGTTTTATATATAATGTGTGTGCCTTGAATGGTAAATATATTAAAAGTTCTTTAAATACAAGTTTTTTTTTTAGAGAAAGTCCAAAGGGTGCAAGTCCTTTATGCGCAAGGGTCGTTCCTTGAAGCAAAGTAAGTCGCAAGGGTGGTAACCGTGAGGTTACATCTGAAGTAAGCGAGACTACGTGGTTGGTTCTGACGAACAGAAACTAAATATGAGGCTATAAGATTGGATAAGCAAGCACATCATTGTAACGTCCCAACTCTTTATGTTTTAGCAATAGAGAGCATATCGAAATAGTAGATTTAGCAGATATTAACCAAAGGACATTTACCTTACCAAGGGAGGTCTCTGTAATCACGAGTTGATATAGCAGAGAAGTCAGCAGAAGTCATAGTACT
>CAYQTF010000032.1:0-22295 GCA_964420345.1 uncultured Flavobacteriaceae bacterium | reverse complement strand
TACATTTAAAGCAGTAAATTTAATTTTAGCAAAACTTTTAGTTGCTAAGCAGTTTGGTAAAAAGTACCATCAAGTGGAAGATATTTTAGACTTAAACAACTATAAAGAAAACGCTAAAAACGCTAAAGACGTTTCAGGAAAAATTCCATTTTTTATTATAGATCAATGTAAAGGAAAAGATTTAGTTGGCATTAAATACGAACAATTATTACCTTACGCATTACCATATCAAAACCCTGAAAATGCTTTTAGAGTCATTGCTGGAGATTTTGTTACAACCGAAGACGGAACAGGAATCGTACACACAGCACCAACTTTTGGACAAGATGACGCTAAAGTTGCTAAAGAAGCAACGCCTGAAGTTCCGCCATTATTGGTTTTAGATGAAAATGAAAATCCAGTACCTTTAGTAGATTTACAAGGTCGTTTTCGTAAAGAAATGGGCGAATTTGCAGGTAAATATGTGAAAAATGAATATTATAATGAAGGTGAAGCGCCAGAACGTTCTATGGATGTTGAATTGGCTATTAAATTAAAAACGGAAAATAAAGCCTTTCACGTAGAAAAATACAAACATAGTTATCCGCATTGTTGGCGAACCGATAAACCTATTTTATATTATCCGTTAGATAGTTGGTTTATAAAAATACCACAAGTTAGAGATAAAATGGTCGCTCATAACGATACCATTAACTGGAAACCAAAAGCAACTGGTACAGGTCGTTTTGGAAACTGGCTTAAAAATGCAAATGATTGGAATTTATCTCGTTCTCGTTTTTGGGGAATACCTTTGCCTATTTGGAGAACCGAAGATGGCACCGAAGAAATTATCATAGGTTCAATAGAAGAACTTAAAAATGAGATGGCAAAATCTGTAAAAACAGGTTTTTTAGAAAAAGATATTTATGCTGATTTTGAAATCGGTAATATGTCCGAAGAAAATTATGATAAAGTAGATTTACACAAAAGTATTGTAGATGAAATTGTTTTAGTTTCGCCGAAAGGAAAACCAATGAAACGTGAAGCAGACCTAATTGACGTTTGGTTCGATTCTGGATCAATGCCTTATGCACAATTACATTATCCTTTTGAAAATGCTCAAAAAATAGATGACAGACAACGTTTCCCAGCAGATTTTATCGCCGAAGGTGTCGATCAAACTCGTGGTTGGTTTTATACACAACACGCCATTGCAACGATGGTTTTTGACTCTGTTGCTTACAAAAACGTAGTTTCTAATGGTTTGGTTTTAGATGCGACAGGTAAAAAAATGTCTAAAAGTTTAGGCAATACTATTGAACCTTTTGGTGCAATGAAAGATTATGGTATAGACGCTATTCGTTGGTATATGATTTCTAACGCAAATCCGTGGGATAATTTAAAGTTTGATTTGGAAGGTGTTACCGAAGTAAAACGAAAGTTTTTCGGTACACTTTATAATACATATTCCTTCTTTTCTTTGTACGCTAATATAGATAATTTCGCTTTTGCGGAAGAAGTTATAAATATAAAACAAAGACCAGAAATTGATAGATGGATTTTGTCGGAATTAAATACTTTGATAAAAAACGTAGAAGAAAGTTACAACGATTACGAACCAACACAAGTTGCAAGAGCAATCCAAAATTTTGTTGGCGAATATTTAAGTAATTGGTATGTAAGACTTTGTAGAAGAAGATTTTGGAAAGGAACATATGAGCAAGATAAAATTTCGGCATATCAAACTTTATATACTTGTATGTTGACAGTTACAAAATTGGCAGCACCAATTGCACCATTTTTTATGGAAAATTTATACAAAGATTTAATAAAAAACACTGGAGTTGAAAATTTTGAATCTGTTCATTTAGCAGATTTTCCAAAATATAATAATGATTTAGTCAATAAAGATTTAGAACGAAAAATGCAAAAAGCACAGCAAATTTCGTCTATGGTTTTATCGCTTAGAAAAAAAGAATCTATAAAAGTACGTCAGCCATTACAACGTGTAATGATTCCTGTTTTAAACAATCAAGAACGAGAAGATATTTTGGCAATTCAACATTTAATTAAAGCCGAAGTAAACGTAAAAGAAATAGAATTAATTGATGATGCAAGTGATATTTTAGTAAAAAGTATCAAACCAAACTTTAAATTATTAGGGCCAAGATTTGGTAAAGACATGCGATTTGTAGGTCAAGAAGTTGGTAAATTTACCGCAAATGACATCCAAGAAATTGAAAAAAATGGTAAAATTGATATTACTATTAATAATAATAAAGTATCTTTAAACCTTATTGAAGTTGAAATTATTTCGCAAGATATTGAAGGTTGGTTAGTTACAAACAATGATGGATTAACAGTTGCCTTAGATATTAGTATTTCCGATAAATTACGTAAAGAAGGTGTTGCTAGAGAATTAGTAAACAGAGTTCAGAACCTTAGAAAAGAATCTGATTTTGATATTACAGATAAAATCACTTTATTTGTACAAAATGATAAAGTTTTAGTAGAGGCTATAAAAGAAAATGAATTATATATTAAAACCGAAACTTTAACGGATAATTTAATTATTAAAGATGCAATAAAAAATGGTATAGAAATTGCTTTTGACAACATAAATACCAAAATATTAATTAAAAAAACGATTACATAAGATGTTAGATAAAATAGAAAAATATTCAGAAAAAGACTTAGCAGAATTTAAAACATTAATAACCGCTAAAAAAGAAAGAGCAGAAAGAGATTACGAATCCTTAGTTAGTTCATACAGAAACGGAAGTAATAATGGTACAGATGATACTGCCTCTACATTTAAACCAAATGAATCTGGCGCTGCAACTATGTCTAAAGAAACCAATGTGAAATTGGCTTTAAGACAAGAAAAATTTATTCATGATTTAAAAAACGCCTTAGTTAGGATAGAAAATAAAACATATGGTGTTTGTAGAATGACTGGTAAATTAATTCAAAAAGAGCGTTTAATGTTAGTGCCGCATGCTACTTTAAGTATTGAAGCAAAAAAGAAAATGTAAAGACAAAGGAAATGTAAAGACGTTTTGTAAAACGTCTTTTACATACCTTATTTTAAAAAAACCCTTCTAGAGTTAATATTTATAAGGATATCAACTCTAGAAGGGTTCTTAATTGTAAGAATTTTCTCAAATATTAAATTAAAACATCTTAAAACTAAATAATCTTTTTATTTTTAAATTATATCCATTGAAAAAAGCAACATTTATCATAATTTTAGTCTTACTAATAGATCAAATAAGTAAAGTTTATATAAAAACGCATTTTGTTATAGATGAACATATAACTATTTTTGGTGCGGATTGGGCAAGAATACATTTTACCGAAAATAAAGGTGCTGCTTGGGGTTTTCAACTAAATAATGTATTAACTTTTTTGAGTGAAAATCAAGCAAAAATCATACTTACATTATTTAGAGTTGTTGCTATTGCAGGAATTGGTTATTGGTTATTCTCCAATATTAAAAAACAAGCAAGCACTATATTTATTGTGGCAGTTTCTTTAATTTTTGCAGGTGCGGTTGGTAATATAATCGATTCTGTTTTTTATGGTGTTTTATTTGAAGAAAGTTCTAGAACACTTCAAAATGTTGCTACATTTTTACCTGAAAATGGTGGTTATGCTTCTGCTTTTCATGGTAGAGTTGTAGATATGTTTTATTTTCCGATGTGGTCAGGTAAATTACCTAATTGGTTACCGTTTAAAGGCGGACAATATTTTACGTTTTTTAATGCCATTTTTAATGTAGCAGATTTTGCTATTAGTTGTGGTGTTGGTTTATTGATTTTCTTTAATAAAAAAGCTTTTCCTAATGGTTAATTTAGTCTCGTGTTATTAAAAATAGCAAGAAAAAACTTTGTGAATCTCTGTGTAATAAACTCTAAACTTCAATAGTTGCCTTCTTAGACTTTCTATATAAAAAGGAATTAAAGATATTTCTTCTACCAAAATTATTTAACGATCTACTACTTGCAAATTTGTTATATAATTTTTTATTTACACCAAAATATTCGTAGGTATTACCATCGGTAAAAGTAACCTCTAGCAACATACTTTTATGATTAAAATCTAAAACCGATTCAGCAATAGTTGTTGCATATTCTTCCAAATTATTTTCTTTGGTTTTAGGTGCAATACTTACTAAAAAATGATAACCATCAATGATTTTTGTGCTTACAATTTCTGCTTCGTCTTTTTCTGTTTGGTCCTGAAATTTATCAGGATGCCATTCGCTTACTAAGTTTCTATAAGTTTTTTTTAAAGGTCTAAGTTCAATAGTTCCTTCTACCTTAAATAATTTTTTATATTCATTAATACGTTTCATTTCTAGCGTTTTATAATTTCTGCAAATCTATTTATATTTTTGAAATATGAAGAAATTTTTTTTAATTTTTTATTTTCACACAGAACTCACAGATTTCACAGATTTAAACGTACTATTCTGTGGAATCTGTGAGTTCTGTGTGAACAATAGTTTTCAAAAAAACCCATAAAATCTGCGAAAAAACTAAACCTAATTCTGCAAATTAACAGAACTACCAGCGCCAAAACCAATAGCCTGATCATATCTACTACCAAATTTACGGTAATAAACCAAGACATTATATTCGTTTTCGGTTTGAAAATGCGAACCTTCTAAAGTATGCAAATCTAAAAAATTGTCAGAATCTACACTAACGTAAGTATAATTGTAGAAACCTTGTTTTAAAAGAATATTGGTTTCGTAAAAACCTGTTTTACTATTAAAAGTTAATTTATTTTCGTTAGTTAATTGCCAATTATTAAAATTTCCATAAACATAAATATCTCCCGAGACTTCGGGATTAAAATCCGTTTCATTTAATTCATAAAAAAAATGAACATTAGTATATTCGGCCTCTAGCCTAACATCTTCAACATTTATTGTTCTTACAACAAAATTTCCGTTAATGTCAGGATAAAAAGTATATGGGTTATTTATTCTAGAAGCATCTGCATAAAGTCTTGTTTGAAATAAATCATCTAAATAAACGCGTCGTACATTATTCGTTGCACTTCTAACATCTTTTGAATCAAAAAACAAAAACTCATTGTTTCCCCAAAAAGTAGTTTTATCACCATATTTATAAATAAGTTGTGTACCTCTAAAAAATTGAGGTTCTATATCTGTCACTAATGTATTCCAATCATTATTTTGATATATGGCAACTTTAATTTCTTTACTTGGGTTATTAATTAATAAATCAGGATGATTAATAATAAACTCAACATTTTGTTTGGTATTAATACTTTCAATTCTTCGTGCTTTATGAACAGTAACGCCAACAGCTACTTTTGGTTGATAGACTACAAATTTTCTTGTAAATACAATTTCTTCATCTTCGTTTAAAACGGAAAGTAAATAGTTTCCAGAAATTTTTAATCTAAAATTACTATTAGGTATCGATAAACTGTAATGTGTATAATTTTGAAACGTATTAAAGGAGTTTTCAAATTCACGAATATTGTCACTAGTAAAGCCATCGCTATATACTGAAGAGGCAATATTTGATATTTGCCAATCATAAGTACAATGTTCCACCTTGTATTCATAATATTTTTCATCACCTTCTAAATCATCAAAATGTAAAACAATACGTTCACCTAATTTTATAATTGGTAAATACGCATTGGCTCTAGCAGGTCTTAGTTGAACCGATTTTATATAAGTTGGTTCTTGTATTTCTATGCTTTCTTGAGAGAAAATTAAAGCAGTTGTGGAAAATAAAAATAGTATTAATAGAATTCTCATTATTGTTTTTATGTTTGATTGCAATTTATGTGCCGTAAAATTAATATATTATTTTCTATTTTTTAAGATGTTTGGGTTTCTACTTGTATGAAAGATAGCAATGACAACAATCATATCATTATCAATTATATAATGTATCATAAAAGGAAATGTTTTTAAAATGGTTGTTCTTACATTATCATATCTAATTGAAAAAGAAGTTGGGTTTAAACAAATTAATTTGGTAGTATTTCTAACTTCTTTAGTAAACCTTTTTCCTAAACCTTTTTGTCTAGAATTATACCAAACAAAAGACTCTTTAATATCTTTTTTTGCGATTGGTAAGATTACAACTTTATACATTATAAGTTTTTTTCAATTTCATCTAATGTATCATCAAAATCTAAAGAAATTTTAGAGTTTTTTATATATTCTAAAAGTCGTTCTCTAACAATATTTTTATGCAAATCAGAAATTCCAACCTCATAATCATTAAAACCCTCGTATTTTTCTTTGAGATTATTCCACTCTTCAATAGGTATATAAACTCCTGTTGTTTTCCCTTTACTATCTGAAATATATTGTAAATTCATATTTGTAAAACTACTAAAAAATTACTAAAAAATTAACTTGTTTTAAAAATTATAAAAACAACACCAATTTAGAATGAAAATAAATACAATTTATGTTACAGTGTCTATAAAATTTAATAAATTTGCACCGTTTTAAAACTATACAAATGTCAAAAGACATAAAAATTAAAAAAGGTTTAAATATTAAATTAAAAGGTGAAGCAATTAAAGAAATAATTGTATCATCTAAATCTTTAATATTTACAATTTATCCAGAAGATTTCCATTCTATTATTCCTAAACTATCTGTAAAGGTTGGTGATAAAGTAAATGCAGGTGATTCTGTTTTTTACAATAAAACTAACGAAGCAATGAAATTTGCATCACCAGTTAGTGGCGAAATAACCGAAATTATCCGTGGAGAAAAACGTAAAATCTTAGCCATTACTATTAAAGCAGACGCAACCGATACTTATAAAGATTTTGGTAAAAAAGCACCAAGTAATCTGGCAGAACCGCAAATAAAACAGCATTTATTAGAAAGTGGTTGCTGGACTTTTATTAAACAAAGGCCTTACGATGTAATTGCAAATCCTGCAAATGCACCAAAAGCAATTTTCGTTTCTGGTTTTGACTCTGCTCCTTTAAGTGCTGATGTTACGTTTGTATTACAAGGTAAAGAAGAAGCATTTCAAACAGGAATTGACGCATTAACAAAATTAACCGAAGGTAAAGTGCATCTTTCCGTTAACGGAAACGATTCTTTTTTAAACAATATTAAAGGTGTTAGTTTACATAAAGTTTCAGGACCGCATCCTGCTGGGAATGTTGGTACACAAATTAATAAAATTAACCCTGTAAATAAAGGCGAAGTAGTTTGGACAGTAAATGCACAAGATGTGGCAATAATTGGCGAATTATTTTTGACTGGTAAATACAACGCAGAACGTATTGTTGCTGTTGCTGGTTCATCGGTTGATAACCCTAAATATTATGCTACTAAAATTGGTGCATCAATAACAAGCATTTTTGGAGATACTAAAATTACGGATAATAGCAGAATTATTTCAGGAAACGTATTAACAGGTAAAAATGTAGGTGCAAAAGGTTCGTTAAGACATTATAATAATACCATAACTGCAATACCAGAAGGTGATGATTATGAATTATTTGGTTGGAACAAACCTGTATTTAATAAAATATCTACTACAAGAGCAATGACTTTTTCTTGGTTAACACCAAATAAAAAGTTCGATTTAAACACAAACACCAATGGTGAGCATAGAGGTTTTGTATTAACAGGCGCTTACGAAAAAGTATTTCCGTTAGATATATTTCCTATGCAAATATTAAAATCTTGTATGTATCAAGATTTAGACGAAATGGAAGCACTTGGTATGTACGAAGTTGCACCAGAAGATTTTGCCTTAACGGAATTTATTTGTGCATCTAAACAACCACATCAAGAAATTATACGTAAAGGATTAGATTTAATGTTAAAAGAAATTGGTTAAACGAAGAAGTGCCTAAAGTACTTAAAGTTATGAGTGCCTAAAGTTACGTTTAATAGTAAAGATAAAATTTGAATTAAAAATAAAAAGTTAATAATTAGCACAAAGTAAAAACTCTAGGCACTTTAAGTACTCTAGACACTTTAGGCACTAAAATATTTAGACACAGAATAAAATGAGTTTAAAAAACAAATTACACGAAATAAAAGAAAGTCTAAAAGGCAAGAAAATCGCACCACTTTTTGGTGGTTTTCATACTTTTTTATATACGCCAAACGATACTACTCAAAACGGTTCGCATATTAGAGGTGCCGACGATTTAAAACGTACTATGAATACGGTAATTATGGCATTACTACCGTGTTTAATATTCGGGATGTTTAACGCTGGTTACCAACACTATTTAGCAATTGGCGAAATAAAACATACAGCAAGTGGTTTTTTCAATCCAGAATTTTGGGCGTCAAGTAACTTCATCGTTGGTTTTTGGAAAATTATACCTTTAGTAATCGTTTCTTACGTTGTTGGTTTAGGTGTCGAATTTATTTTCGCTATTAAAAACGGTCACGAAATTGAAGAAGGTTATTTAGTAACTGGTATGTTAGTACCATTAATTGTACCAATAGATTTACCATTATGGATGCTTGCAATTGCAGTAATTTTTGGTGTGGTAATTGGTAAAGAAGTTTTTGGTGGTACAGGTATGAATATCTTAAATCCTGCATTAACTATTAGAGCATTTTTGTTTTTTGCTTATCCAACTTGGATGTCTGGTGATAAAGTTTGGGTAGAAGGCGCAAGAGAAGCAAGTGGTTCTGCAGATGCTTTTTCAGGCGAAACCGTTTTAGGCACTTTAGCACAAGGTAAAGAAATGACAAGTTCATTGTTAGATACTTTTTATGGATTTATTCCTGGTTCAATTGGAGAAACTTCTACCTTATTAATACTATTAGCAGCAGCATTTTTAATATTTAGTAAAATTGCTTCATGGCGAATTATGTTATCCGCAGTTGTTGGAGCATTAGTAATGGGTTATATTTTCAACCTAATTGCACCATCTATGGAAGGAACTAAATTCTACGGATTAATGAGTACAGAATCCTGGCATCATTTATTATTAGGTGGTTTTGCATTTGGTGTTGTCTTTATGGCAACCGATCCTGTAACAGGAAGTCAGACCAATAAAGGAAAATGGATTTACGGTTTCTTAATCGGTTTTTTATCGATAGCAATACGTGTATTTAATCCAGCATATCCAGAAGGTGTAATGCTTGCAATATTACTAATGAATGTATTTGCACCAACTATTGATCATTATATAGTACAAGGAAATGTAAAACAACGATTAAAAAGATTGAAAACGACTTAAAATAGCACACAGAACTCACAGATTTCACAGAACTAACTCTGTAAAAGACTGTAACTATGTAAATAAATAACAACCACATAACTCCGTGAAATCTGTGGGTTCTGTGTGAAACAAAAATAACCACACAACTCCGTGAAATCTGTGAGTTCTGTGTGAAACAAAAACAAAAAATGGAAAAAAGAACAGACAAAAATTCATACACTATAATCTTCGCCATAATAATGGTAATTATAGTTGGTGGTTTATTAGCATTAACTGCTTCTGGTTTAAAAGGAAAGATTACCGTAAATAAAGAAATAGAGAAAAAACAAAACATTCTTTATGCAATGGGAATTAATGAAAACGATGCATCAAATGCAAAATTCGTTTCAACAGATAAAGTTGCAGCAGCATTTACAAAATATATTAAAAAACAATTGGTTATTCAAGGTGATGAAGTTACCATAAACGATAATGCATACTTAATTGATATTAAAAAAGAACAAACTTTAGCAAAAACAGCAAGTTACAAAAGACGTTTGCCTTTATTTATAGGTAAAAAAGACGGAAAACTTTCGTACATCGTACCAATAAGAGGTAAAGGACTTTGGGACGCTATTTGGGGTTTTATTTCTATGGATAAAAACATGGTTATACAAGGCGTTTATTTTGATCATAAAGGAGAAACCGCAGGTTTAGGCGCAAACATTAATCAACGTTTTTTTATGGATGATTTTATTGGCGAACACTTGCTAGATAAAAACGGTAATTTTAAAGGTATAGCAGTTTCAAAAAGTAATAATGACCCAAAAAACAACGACAAATTAGATAACGAAGTAGATGCAATAACTGGTTCAACAATTACTGGTGATGGTATTTCTGCAATGGTTTATAGCGAACTTGCACCTTATGCTTCTTATTTTGTTTCTGTTAAATAAGTGCCTAGAGTATTTAAAGTTATAAGTGCCTAAAGTTAGGCGTAATAGTAAAAATAAAATTTGAATAAAATATAAAATTTGGACAAAAACAAAATTCTAAGCACTAATTAAAAACATGACAAATAAAGAATTTGCTAGAAAATTAGAAGAGAGAACTTTAGAATTTGGAGTAGCAATTATTAAAATGTCAGTTAAATTGCCTAAATTACTTGAGGCAAATGTAATAAGAAATCAAGTTGCAAAATCAGCAACAAGTATTGGAGCAAATTACAGAGAAGCAAATAGGTCACGAAGTCCTAAAGACTTTAAAAATAAAATTAAAATCAGTGAAAGTGAAGCTAGTGAAACTGTATATTGGTTAAAAATGATAGAAAAACTAAATTGGATTGAAAAAGAAACTGATGTTATGAAAGAAGCAAATGAATTACTTGCAATTTTTACATCAATTGCAAATAAACTATAAAATAGTATTGTATAAACAAAATTAATAAATAGCACAAAGGCAAAACTCTAGGCACTTTAAATACTCTAGACACTTTAGGCACTAATTAAAATATGGCACTCTTAAACAAAAAAGACGCAAAATTAATAACAGATCCGTTGTTTGATGACAATCCGATAACAATACAAGTACTAGGTATTTGTTCTGCATTAGCAATTACAGCACAGTTAGAAGCATCAATAGTAATGACCATTTCGGTATTATTTGTAATGGGAATTGGTAACGTAGTTATTTCTTTAATGCGAAATATTATACCTTCAAAAATAAAAATTATTGTACAACTAGTAGTAGTTGCTGCTTTAGTAATTATTGTAGATTTAGTCTTAAAAGCATTCGCTTATGAATTAAGTAAAACCTTATCCGTATTTGTAGGTTTAATTATAACCAACTGTATTATTATGGGTCGTTTTGAAGCATTCGCTTTAGCAAATGGTCCTTGGCGTTCTTTCTTAGACGGTATTGGTAACGCATTAGGTTACGGAGTTATACTAATTATAGTAGGGTTTTTTAGAGAATTATTAGGTACAGGAGATTTATTAGGTTTAGGTCAAAAATTATTAGGTCATCCTTTATTAGGTAATCCTATTCCAGGTGAATTATCTGGATTATACGCTTTTGGTTACGAAAATAACGGCTTTATGTTACTACCACCAATGGCATTAATTGTACTTGGTATTGTAATTTGGGTACAGAGGTCTAGAAATGCAGATTTAATTGAAAGTCATTAGTAATAAGTGTTCAGTTGCAGTGTTCAGTCTTATATAGTGTAAAAAAAAATAGAGTTAAAATAGAATTAAAGTATAATAAATGTAAAATATGAGATTTCAAGATTTGTTTGCTTATAAAAAATCATTTGATTTAGCAATGCAGGTTTTTGAGATAATAAAAAGTTTTCCGAGAGAAGAAATGTATTCTTTAACAGATCAAATTAGAAGATCATCAAGAAGTGTTTCAGCAAATATGTCGGAAGCGTATAGAAAAAGAGTTTATCCAAAACATTATTTCAGTAAATTAACTGATGGTGATGGTGAAAATTCAGAAACACAAGTTTGGTTATAATTTGCACTAAAATGTGAATATATAAATGAAGAAACGTATAATAAATTAATAAAAATAAGTGAAGAAGTTGGGAAACTTATCAATTATATGATGAGAAACCCTGAAAAGTTTGGAGTTAAACAGTAATTCCAGTCTTCAGTAATCAGTTAGTAGACTGAACACTGAATACTGAACACTGAATACTGAACACTGAATACTGAACACTGAATACTAAAAACAATGGAATTATTAGAATTATTTTTTAAATCAATATTTATAGACAATATGGTGTTTGCATTCTTTTTAGGAATGTGTTCTTACCTTGCTGTATCTAAAAAAGTAAGTACTGCAGTTGGTCTTGGTGCCGCTGTAATATTTGTATTAATAATCACCGTACCATTAAACTGGTTACTAGATCAATACATTTTACAACCAGGTGCATTAAAATGGTTAGGTGCAGAATATGCAGAATACGATTTAAGTTTTTTATCGTTTATTATGTTTATTGCAACTATTGCAACTATGGTACAATTAGTGGAGATTATTGTAGAGAAATTTTCACCTTCATTATATAATTCACTTGGTATATTTTTACCGTTAATTGCAGTAAACTGTGCGATTTTAGGTGGTTCGTTATTTATGCAATCTCGTGAAATACCAACATTAACTGCAGCAACTGTTTATGGTTTAGGATCTGGTATTGGTTGGTTTTTAGCAATTATTGCTATTGCTGCTATTCGTGAAAAAATTAGATATTCAAATGTTCCACCACCATTACGTGGTTTAGGAATTACGTTTATCATTACAGGTTTAATGGCAATTGGTTTTATGAGTTTTGGCGGTATGTTAACTGGTGGAAAAGATGGCGGTAGTGAGCAAGTAACAATTTCAGAAATTGCAATCGAAAAAATAAAAGAAGAAGTTAAATCAATTGAATAATGAATTTTTATTTAGACTAAAAGACGATAGACTGAAAATATTTCCTATTTTTAATATTTGTCTAATATCAATAAGTCTAATATCTAATCAAAAGATTAAAATAAAAGAGTATGATTTTAACAGTTAGTACATTAGGAACTATATTTATAACCATTATATCATTTATGGTAGTGGCATTGGTTTTAATAAGTGTTTTGTTATTTGTTAAACAAAAACTAGCGCCATCCGGTCCAGTAAAAATTACTATAAACGGCGAAAGAACAATCGAAGTTGCTTCAGGTTCTTCCTTATTAACTACTCTTGGAGCAGAAAAAATATTTTTGCCTTCTGCTTGTGGTGGTGGCGGAACTTGTGTTCAATGCGAATGTCACGTAAATTCTGGTGGTGGCGAAGCATTACCTACAGAAACACCTCACTTTTCTCGTAAAGAATTAAAAGATGGTATTCGTTTATCTTGTCAAGTAAAAGTAAAACAAGATATGGATATTACCATACCAGAAGAAATTTTCGGAATTAAAAAATGGGAAGCAACCGTAGTTTCAAACTATAACGTTGCAACATTTATTAAGGAATTTATTGTTGAAATCCCTGAAGATATGGGTTATAAAGCAGGTGGTTATATTCAAATTGAAATACCAAATACCAAAATAAAATACGATAAAATGGATGTAACTGCTCACCCAGAAGATCATCCTGGAACGCCAGATAAATTTAAACCAGATTGGGACAAGTTTAAACTTTGGCCTTTGGTTATGAAAAATAAAGAAACAGTAGAAAGAGCCTATTCTATGGCTTCTTATCCTGCCGAAGGTAGAAAAATAATGTTAAATGTACGTATTGCAACGCCACCATTTGATAGAGCAAAAGGCGATTGGATGGACGTAAACCCTGGCATTGCTTCTTCGTATATATTTAACTGTAAACCAGGCGATAAAGTAACTATTTCTGGACCTTATGGCGAGTTTTTTATCAACCCAAGTGAAGCAGAAATGCTTTATGTTGGTGGTGGAGCAGGAATGGCACCAATGCGTTCGCATTTATACGAATTATTTGAAACTTTAAAAACAAAAAGAAAAGTTACATTTTGGTATGGCGGACGTTCTAAAGCAGAATTATTTTATATAGAACACTTTAGACACTTAGAACGTAATTTTCCTAATTTTAAATTCTTTATTGCATTATCTGACCCATTACCAGAAGATAATTGGAAAGTAAAAGAAAATATTGAAGATGAAAAAGGCGATGGATTTGTAGGTTTTATTCACCAAGTAGTAATAGACCAATATTTATCTAAACACGATGCTCCAGAAGATTTAGAATTGTATTTCTGTGGTCCACCATTAATGAACCAAGCAGTTCAGAAAATGGGTGAAGATTTTGGTTTAGATGATGAAAATATACGTTTTGATGATTTTGGTGGGTAATAAAATTGATGATTTTTACTGTAATGATTACTACAAAATTAATATCGATGAGCTTTAGTATTGAATTTTCTGACACTGCCATGGAAGATTATATTAACCTAGTATCAATATAACTTTAGTTTAATACAAACTTATATGAACTTACATGCCTTATATGATTTAAAAAAATAATATCATCTTAAAGAACTATTACTTCGAAGTTAATAACTATTGAAAAAAAACAAATAATTTAAAAATAATAAATAGAATTAAAATATTATTAGAAAATATATCAAACACACCTTTTAAAGGAATTGGAAAACCCGAAGGTTTAAAATATGATTTTGCTGATTATTGGAGTAAAAGAATTACTAAAGAGCATAGAATTGTTTATAAAGTAGAAGTTGATATTATTTATGTTATTCAGTTAAGAGGTCATTATTAGTTTTGCTTAAATATAAGGTATTCTAAAAACAAAAAAATAGTATTATTTCCCCTATTCTAATTCATCAAACAATTCATTTACCTCTACTTGTAATGCTTTTATTATTCTAATCAAAGTACTTATCTTCATTTCTTGCCTATCTTTATATATTTTCTTGGTATAAATATTTCTATTATGTTTAAAGAAACGCTCTATCTATTAAAAAATGGGGAATTAGTGGGAATATTGTGTAAATAAAAAACCTTAACAGACTATTTATTATAGTGTTAAGGTTTTATATTAGTAGCGGGAACCGGACTCGAACCAGTGACCTTCGGGTTATGAGCCCGACGAGCTACCTACTGCTCTATCCCGCGATTTAGACGGCAAATTTACACAATAATCTTATACTAGCACTATAAAACATAAAAAAAATCACTAATAATAAAACTAGTGATTTTAGATATTGAATTTCAATAAAATAACTATTAAAAAACGTTTTTATTTTGAGTAAATTTAGATAAACAAAGACCAATTTAGGTTTATAAAACCTTAGTGACTTTGTTTAAATTACTAATAACGATAATGCTCAGGCTTATAAGGACCTTCAACAGCAACGCTAATATAATCTGCTTGATCTTTTCTAAGTTCGGTTAGTTCGATACCTATTTTTTCTAAATGTAAACGTGCTACTTTTTCGTCTAAATATTTTGGTAACATATATACTTTATTCTCGTAATTATCAGAATTTTTCCAAAGTTCTAATTGTGCTAAAGTTTGGTTTGTAAAAGAGTTACTCATTACAAAACTTGGGTGACCAGTTGCGCAACCTAAATTTACCAAACGACCTTCAGCCAATAAGATAATTTCTTTGCCATTAATAGTATATTTATCCACTTGAGGTTTAATTTCTACTTTAGTGTCACCGTGATTATCATTTAACCAAGTAACATCAATTTCATTATCAAAATGACCAATATTACACACAATCGTTTTATCTTTCATTGCTTCAAAATGACGACCTTGTACAATATCTTTATTACCTGTAGTTGTAATAATAATATCCGCAGTAGCAATTACGGTTTCTAATTTCTTTACTTCAAAACCATCCATTGCAGCTTGTAACGCACAAATTGGGTCAATTTCAGTAACTGTTACTATAGAACCAGTGCCAGCAAAAGATGCTGCTGTACCTTTACCAACATCACCATAACCACAAACAATTACACGTTTACCAGCTAACATAATATCGGTTGCTCTACGAATTGCATCTACTGCAGATTCTCTACAACCATATTTATTGTCGAATTTAGATTTTGTAACCGAATCGTTTACATTTATTGCAGGCATTGTTAATGTTCCGTTAGCAACACGCTCGTATAAACGATGAACTCCAGTTGTAGTTTCTTCAGACAAACCTTTAATGTTTTTAGCCAATTCTGGATATCTATCTAAAACCATATTGGTTAAATCGCCACCATCATCTAAAATCATGTTTAATGGTTTTCTGTCTTCACCAAAGAAAAGTGTTTGTTCAATACACCAATCAAATTCTTCTTCGTTCATACCTTTCCAAGCATAAACTGCAATTCCTTTATCTGCAATTGCTGCTGCTGCTTGATCTTGTGTAGAAAAAATATTACAAGAACTCCAAGTAACTTCAGCGCCAAGAGCAATTAATGTTTCAATTAAAACAGCAGTTTGAATTGTCATGTGTAAACAACCTGCAATTCTTGCGCCTTTTAAAGGTTGCTCGTCTTTATATTCTTCACGTAAAGACATTAAACCTGGCATTTCTGCTTCGGCAAGTTCAATTTCTAATCTTCCCCATGATGCTAGAGAAATATCTTTTACTTTGTTTTTTACAAACGGAATTGTTTTTGTGCTCATATTTTTTTTTCTTTTGAAAGTGTTTATCTTTGTAGTAAATCGATTGCAAAATTACAAAATAACTTTGAATATACGATGCCATTATACAAAAGCCTAAATCCGAAACCAAATACTACTATTTTAATTTGGAAAATTGAAGAGGAATTAACTGTTTTAGAAACTGTTTTTTTAAATGAAAATAGTATAAAACGAGTTAATGGAATGAAATCTGAATTGCATAAAAAAGGTTTTTTAAGTGTACGACATTTGTTGACAGTCTTAAACTATTCCGATAAAGATTTATTTTATACAACTGATGGAAAACCACATTTAAAAGATGGTAAACGGATTTCGATAACACATTCGTTCCATTTTGCAGCAATAATAATAAGTGATCAAATTGTTGGTATTGATATCGAAAAAAACAGAGAAAAAATTATTAGGATAGCCGATAAATTTATTGATAATGAAAATGATTTTTTAATTACTGAAAACTTAGTAGAACAATTAACTGTAATTTGGGGCGCAAAAGAAAGTCTGTATAAAATTCATCCTGATGGCGGTTTGCTTTTTAAATACCATTTACCAATCGAGGCATTTAAGTTAGAAGATAACAAAACGAGAGGTTGGATAAAAAAAGATAATTTTTATGAGGTTTTTAAAATTTATTTTGAGCAATTTGAAGGTTTTACTCTAGTTTATGCTTTGAATTAATTAAAGTATATTTGCCTGAAATAATTATGGAAAAAATTTTAAATAAAATAATAAAAGCTAAAGAAAATAATGAGAATTTACTCGCTATTTTATTAGATCCTGATAAAATAGATTTAGATAAATTACCTTTAGTCATTAAAAACATAAATGATTCTAATGCAAATCTAATATTTGTTGGTGGCAGTTTATTATTTAAAAATATCTTAGATGATTTTATTAAAACCATAAAAAAACATTCTGATTTACCTGTAATTCTATTTCCAGGTTCTGCAATTCAGATTTCTAATGAAGCAGACGCTATTTTATTTTTACAATTAATTTCTGGTAGAAATCCCGAATATTTAATTAGTAATCAGGTAATTGCTGCACCATTATTAAAACAAACTAATTTAGAGGTAATTTCTACTAGTTATTTATTAGTGGAAAGTGGTAGAGAAACTACAGCATCATATATTAGTAATACCAAACCATTACCAGCACACAAACCCGAAATTGCGATGGCAACTGCTTTAGCGGGACAATATATTGGTCATAAATTAATTTATTTAGATGGCGGAAGTGGTGCTTTAAATCCTGTTTCTTTAGAAATGATTTCAAAAGTTGCAAAAGCGGTTGATTTACCCATAATTGTTGGTGGCGGTTTAAAATCGAAAGAACAAATAGATAATGTACACAAAGCAGGTGCAACTATTGTTGTTGTTGGTACTGCTTTTGAAAATGATGCCGAATTATTAAAATCTATCCGTTAAAATTTTCAACCCTTCAAGGGTTAAATATTTAATAATGAAAGCCAAAATAAAAATAAAAAACCAAAAGATTAAAGTAGATTTATCGAAACCAATCGACATTTCAATACCTTTAGAAAACAAAAAAGGTGCTTTGGCTTGGTATGTCGATAATCCTATTATTGAACCTGTTGTTAATGGCAATTTTATCGGTAGTGTTGCAAAAGGAGCAAGTACAAATTTTAATAAAATAACTTTTTATCCGCATGCAAATGCTACGCATACCGAATGTGTTGGGCATATTACTAAAGAATTTTATAGTATTAATAAAACCTTAAAAACATTTTTCTTTTTAGCTGAATTGATTTCAATTACACCAGAAAAATTAAATGATGATTTGGTTATTACTAAAAAACAATTAAAAAACACGATTAAAAATCCTAATATTGATGCTTTAATTCTTAGAACACTTCCTAATAAAAAAGATAAATTAAATCAAAATTATTCAAATACAAATCCGCCTTATTTACTAGAAGAAGCGGCAATTTATTTGCGTGAAATAGGTATTAAACATTTGTTAATTGATTTACCATCGGTAGATAAAGAAAAAGATGATGGTAAATTAGTTTCGCATAAAGCGTTTTGGAATTATAACGAAACACTAAGATTAGATGCTACTATTACAGAATTTATTTATGTGAATAATAAAATTAAAGATGGCTTATATTTATTAAATCTTCAAATTGCATCTATAGAAAATAATGCTAGTTTGAGTAAACCTGTATTATATAGCTTATTATAAATAAAACCCTGCCAACGTTAATATCCTTATGAAAATTAACGTTGGCAGGGTTGTTTTGTGCTTTTAGAAATTCTTATTTCATTTTTGCTAAACTCGTAAGTAGAATCAAAAAGTCAATTAACCATTCATAGACATTAAAAATTCTTCGTTATTTTTGGTGTATTTAATTTTTTCTTGAATAAATTCCATTGCTTCAATAGGGTTCATATCTGCTAAGAATTTACGCAACAACCATAAACGTTGTATGTCTTGTTTTGCTAATAATAAATCATCTCTACGTGTACTTGATTTGATTAAATCGATTGCTGGGAATATCCTACGATTAGAAATATTTCTATCTAATTGTAATTCCATATTACCAGTACCTTTAAATTCTTCGAAAATTACTTCATCCATTTTAGAACCAGTATCTGTAAGTGCAGTAGCGATTATAGTTAAAGAACCACCATTTTCAATTTTACGAGCAGCACCAAAGAAACGTTTTGGTTTATGTAAAGCGTTTGCATCAATACCACCAGAAAGTATTTTACCAGATGCTGGTGCAACTGTATTATAAGCTCTTGCTAAACGCGTAATAGAATCTAATAAAATAATCACATCATGACCACATTCTACTAAACGTTTTGCTTTTTCTAAAACAATATTAGCTACTTTCACGTGTTTTTCAGCAGGTTCATCAAAAGTAGAAGCAACAACTTCACCTTTGGTAGATCTTCTCATGTCTGTTACCTCTTCAGGACGCTCATCAATTAATAAAATAATTTGATATGCTTCAGGATGATTTTCCGCAATAGCGTTAGCAATATCCTTAAGTAACATGGTTTTACCAGTTTTAGGCTGCGATACAATCATACCACGTTGGCCTTTACCGATTGGCGCAAACATGTCCATAATTCTTGTTGAAAGAGAACTGTTTTTACCAGCAATATTAAATTTTTCGTTAGGAAATAAAGGTGTTAAATGCTCAAAAGCAACTCGATCTCTAACAATACTTGGGTTTAAACCGTTAATTAACGAAACCTTTAAAAGCGGGAAATAACGTTCACCTTCTTTTGGTGGTCTAACAGCGCCTTTTACCGTATCTCCAGTTTTTAAACCGAATAGTTTAATTTGTGATTGTGAAACATAAATATCATCTGGTGATGATAAATAATTATAATCTGACGACCTTAAAAAACCGTAACCATCATTCATAATATCCAAAACACCTTCGGATTCTATAATACCATCAAATTCAAAATCAGGATCGCGATAACGACCTTGATGCTTTATTTGATTTCCTCTATCTACTTTTGGTTTATTATTTTGAGGTTTGCTATTGTTAGAATTACTTTTATTGTTGGAGTTATTCGGAGTAGGAGTACTTTGATTAGAACTATTCTGATTTTTTGTAACTTTCTTTTTATAATTTGGGTTTAAAGCGTTTGCTCTTTCGTTTCTTGAACGTTGTTCCTCTATGGTTTCCTCTTTAGTAAGTTCTTTGTCAGAGACTTCCTCTGTAGTTTTTTCAGAAGTTACCTCTTCTTTTTCTAAAGGTTCTTTTTTAACTTCTTCTTTAGGGAATTCTAATTTAGGATTTTCATCCTTTTTAGTAACTCTTTTTCTTGGTGTTTTTTTCTTAACTTCAGGTTTTTTCTCCTCTTTAGTATCTTCTTTAGAGTTTTTTGTAGTACTTTCTGTAGGTTTTCCGCCTTTTGCCTGTTCATCTAAAATCAAATAGATTAAATCTATTTTTTTTAGTTGACTTGTTTTTTTTAGACCAATTGTTTTTGCAATTTCTTGTAAATCAACTAGTTTTAGTTGTTTCAGTTTTTCAATGTCAAACATTCTGTATGTATAGTGTTATTAGTTATTTTGAATTCTCAAGAGTTAGATATAACTTGTTGTTGAACTTAAAGAATTGTAATGAAGTTTATTACAATAGTATTCCTTTAATAATGCAATAGTACAACTTTTATTTTAAATAAAAATATTTTCTTTCTTAAAAGTTTAGTGTATTTTTGCGTCGTTATTATTAAAAAATGATTCAAAGAATTCAATCTTTATTTTTATTAGTTGCTTCCGGAATTTCTGGTGGTTTGATTTTTATTTTTTCTTTATGGAAAAATTTAAAGTCAAATGAAATTTTTGCATTAGACACCTTTGCAAATGAATCTTTATTAACCAAATCTATTGGTGCATTATTTATCGTTTCGGCAATATTATCTTTCATTACTATTTTCTTATTTAAAAACAGAAAATTACAGTTTGTAATGAATAGATTAAATATATTATTAAATTTTTTATTAGTAGGATTTATCGTTTATCATTTACTAACATTATCTGGAGACACGAAAGTGTCTGAGAAAGGTATTGGCTCTTTTTTACCTCTATTAAGTGTATTTTTATTAGTGTTTGCTAATAAATTCATCAAAAAGGATGAAGATCTTGTAAAATCAGTAGACAGATTACGATAAAACTAATTTAGTTATTGTGTTAGAAAGTCGTTCTTAATTGAACGACTTTTGTTTTTTTGATGAAATATAGTTGACTTTAATTATTTAATTTCGCTAATTTTACTAACTCAAACTATCGATAAATTTAATTGTAACGTAACTTATCTTTATATTTGATAGAAATTTGGTAAAAAAGTGCTCAACAATTGCCAATTCAACCTTTAACTAATGATAACTATTATTGAGCAGTAAATTAATTATCTAATTGAAACTTTTGATTTAAACTTAAATTTGAAAAATGAAAACAACAACATTTCTAACATTTGTAGGTAATCAATGTGGGAAGGCTGAGGAAGCTATAAATTTTTACACTTCTCTCTTTCCTAATTCGGAAATTAAAAGCATAATAAAATACCAAGAAGGCGAGGCTGGAGGAACACCAGAACTGATCAAATATGGAGTTTTTACATTAAATGGTACTGAGTATCTGGTTTCCGAAAGTAATTTTAATCACGCTTGGTCATTTACACCTGGCGTATCACTTTTCGTTGAATGTAACTCAGAAAATGAGATACAAACTTTATTTGAAGAACTTTCTTCAAATGGTGGTCAGATAATGGTTCCTATTGACAACTATAAATCAGGGGATTATGGCTTTGGCAAAAAATTTGGATGGTGTGAAGATAAATATGGTATTTCATGGCAGCTTATTCTTTCTGACTAAATTCGGAGTATAACTCCCCAAGTTTTGTACTTGCTCCTACGTAATCCGTTTTTTTATAAAGAATATTTTTAGTAAAACAAAAAAATCCCAACTAATTAAAGTCAGGATTTTGTTGTGGTGCCTCCAGGAATCGAACCAGGGACACATGGATTTTCAGTCCATTGCTCTACCAACTGAGCTAAGGCACCATTTATTATCGGTCGGCAAATATATATTTAAATATTAATACTGTCAAACCTTTTTTGTAAAAATTCTATTTGTATTTTAGCAACCTATTAATTTAGATATGAATTTAATAATTGATATAGGAAACACTAGAGCAAAACTTGCTGTTTTTGAGAAAGATAAGCTTATAAAACTTAAAATTATTAAAACGGATAAGCTGTACAAAAAAGTCAAACAATTGTTTGAAATTTATAAAATTGATAACGCTATAATTTCATCTGTAGCTAAAACACCTTCCAAAACTTTAAAATTTTTAACTAAAAAGTGCTTTTGTATTGATTTGAGTTGTGAAACTAAAATTCCGTTTCAGAATTTATACCAAACGCCAACAACTCTTGGTGTGGATCGTATTGCGTTAATCTCAG
>CAYQTF010000031.1:12470-22509 GCA_964420345.1 uncultured Flavobacteriaceae bacterium | reverse complement strand
TTAAAAACAAAAAAATGTCGTGAATGACGTAATAAATAGCGTGAATAACGTAAACGAAATTAAATAAGTGAAAAAATAAGTGTAATTATTGCTTAACCATAAAAATATGCGGAATATCATCTTCTAAATATGCAGCACCTTGTTGAATAAAACCTAAATTATTGTAGAATTTTTTTAAATAAGTTTGTGCAGATATAGCAATAATGGTTTCGTTAAAATTATTTTTAATGGCATTAATAGATGCTTCCATTAATTGGTAACCATATTTATGTTTACGTTCTTTTAGAGCAACAACAACTCTACCAATACTGGCATATTTAAAATAATCGTTTGGTTTAAAAATACGTGTATAGGCAATTAATTCATCTTTTTTATACCCTAAAACATGTAATGCTTTTTGGTCTTTATTATCAACATCTTGATAGGCACAATCTTGTTCTACCACAAAAACCTCAGCTCTAAGGCATAAAATTTGATATAATTCATCTTTTGTTAATTGATAATAGGATTTTGTTTTAAAACTAAGATTATTCATTTTAAATCAAAATAATTAAGAACAAGAAATTTTAGAAACTCTTGTTTGATGTCTGCCACCTTCAAATTTAGTTTCTAAAAATATTTTAACAAAACCTAATGCTTGTTGTACAGAAATAAATCTTGCTGGTATTGCTAAAATATTTGCATTATTATGCTGTCTTGCTAATTGTACTAACTCATTATTCCAACATAAAGCTGCTCTAACATTCTGGTGTTTATTTGCGGTCATTTGCGCACCATTACCTGAACCACAAATAATAATACCTAAATCCGCTTTATTCTTTTGTACTTCGGAAGCTGCTAAATGTATGGTATCTGGATAATCCATACTATTTGAATCATTAGTACCAAAATTAATAATTGTGTGATTTTTTTTTTCTAAATATTTTATAATTTTAAATTTATATTCGGTTCCTGCGTGATCGTTAGCTATTGTAATTTTCATAAATAAATATTTAGAGGTATTATTAACAAAAATACGACTATTAACAATATAAAAATTGATTGTTAATAGCATTTTATAAATATATAATTTTTAAAGAGTTACAAAAAGTATGAATTGTTAATAGTTTTTTACTTAAAAAAGAAAAGAAAATTTTGATTTTAAAATTTATATTCTATTACAATATTTGTATTAATATTAATAAAAAAATTATTTATTTTTAAGGATAGGTTATTAACATAAAAATAGATGGTTATTAAAGTTATTAATAAAATAGTTATTAATAAATATTGTTAATTACTGTTATTAACAATATGTTAATAGTTGCTTATTTATAATTGATTTTTAATTATTTAAGATATGAATAACTTGTTACTAATTTTTAATAAGTGATAAATACAAATTATTAATATTATTTTATTGTAGCTATTAACAGACCATAATAACCATCATTAGTTTTTTAAAATTTTAAAATAAAAATAGTATTATGTATATAAATGTTAATAACTGTTTAATTTACCTAAACAAATCTTTAATTTCTTTAGTATTAAAAGATTTTTTAATTTTATCTACTTGAATTATACTATTAGATACTTGTTTCTTTTTATTTTGTAATTTGGTTATTTTTTCTTCTATAGTATTTTTACAAATCATTTTATAAGCCATAACTTTTTTAGTTTGACCAATTCTATAACAACGATCAATTGCTTGATTTTCTACAGCAGGATTCCACCACGGATCAACCAAAAACACATAATCTGCAGCGGTTAAATTTAATCCAACGCCACCTGCTTTTAAACTAATTAAAAATACACGAATACTTTTATTTTCTTGAAAATTTTGAACTTTTTCTTCTCTATTTCTTGTTCTACCATCTAAATATTCATAAGTAATATGGTATTCTTCTAAACGTTCTTTTATTAATTTTAACATAGATGTAAACTGCGAAAAAACCAATATTTTATGATTTGCAGTTTTACTTCTAATATTATCTATTAAAATATCTAGTTTAATAGACTCTTTTCCATAATCTTCTTTATCATTTAATAATTCTGGTGAATTACAAATTTGCCTTAATTTTGTTAAACCTTCTAACACATACATTTGTGACTTTGCAACACCATTTTCTTCAATTTTACCTAGTAAGTAATCTCTAAATTTCTTTTTAAACGATTCATAAACCTTACGTTGTTCTGTACCCATTTCGCAATATAAAATGGTTTCTGTTTTTTTTGGTAGTTCGGTTGCAACTTGATCTTTGGTTCTTCGTAATAAAAAAGGATGAATAATTTTACTTAATAAATTAGAAGATTGTTCATCTTGTGCTTTATCTATTGCATCGGAAAATTCTTTTTTAAAGTGTGACATTGCTCCTAATAAACCAGGATTTAAAAAATTCATTTGTGCATATAAATCGAAAGTATTATTTTCTATTGGCGTACCTGTTAATGCTAATCTATTTTTTGCTTTTAATAAACGTACTGCTTTATATCGTTTTGATTTTGGGTTTTTTATTGCTTGACTTTCGTCTAAAACCACATAATTAAATTCAAAATCTTTTAAAAATTCAATATCGTTAAGTAAAGAACCATAGGTTGATAAAATAACATCGTATTTTTTAAAATTAGGAAAATCATTTTTCCGTTTTGGTCCAGTATAAATTAATACTTTTAATGACGGACAAAATTTTTCGATTTCTCTTTGCCAATTAAATACCACAGAAGTTGGTGCAATAACTAAATGTGGGTTTTTACCCTTTTTTTTACTTTTTAAATAACTAAAAAAAGTAATTACTTGTAATGTTTTACCAAGACCCATATCATCAGCAAGACAACCACCTAAATTATTTTTGTCTAAAAAAATCAACCAATTTAAACCTTCTATTTGATAAGGTCTTAAGGTTGCTTTTATATTTTTGGGTACTTTTACTTTAATAGAAGTTTCTAAATTTTGTAAACTTCTTTTCTTTTTTTGTAAATCGAGTAAAAATTGTGGTGTTTCTTCTAATTCATCAAATAATTCATCAATAACATTAAATTGATAGTTAGAAATTTTAATACTATCTTTTTTTACTTCACCAGTTTTAAAATAGTTTGCTAATTTTTTAAGCCATTTTTTAGGTAAAATACCATAACTACCATCTTTTAATAAAATATATTTACTTTTATTTATTATAGCTTTTCTTACTTCTTTTAAGGAAACGATTTCTTTACCAAATTTAATTTCAATCATTAAATCAAACCAATCTATATTTGATGCAACATTCATCGAAATAGTTGGTTTATGTAAATTATATTTAAAGGTTTTTAAATCGTTTGCACCAAAAACTTCGATGCCTTTATGTTTTAATATTTCGGAGGTATTTAATAACCATTCGTCTTCAATTAATTGAAAAGGCGTTAGAAAAAACGGATTTTCTTGTTCATTAAAATCAGGATGTAAATTACTAAATTCTTCTAAAAATTCGTTTTCAAAAACGGTATTTCTAGGTGTTATTTCTTGTGTTTTATCGTTAAATAACTGTTCTTTTGAATGTAATAAAACTAATTGATTTTTATATTGTACAGCTAATTTAAAGAGAATAAATTCACCTTCAAAATCGGTTAAATATATTTGTTTCTTAAGTTCGTTTTCTGTTATTTTTTCTTTCGATTTTTTGTAAACGGTTGTTTTAACTTCAAAATATTCACTAATTGGTTGTATAATTTCTTTATATAATTTAGGATAATCTTTTTCAAAGAAATTAATTTCACCTTTATTCTGAAATCGATCTAAAAATATATAATGTTGTATGTCTTTAAAAAGATAGATATTTTCTTTAATTTTACAGAAATATGGGTAAATTTTTAATGATTTTGAATCTATTGAAATGTTCTTATCCTTAATTTTTAATTTTGCCTTTAGTGTATAAAAATCATCGTTTTTAGTTAGTGTAAAAAACAATTCAGGCACGTCTTCTTTAATTGTAATTGGTTTTATATTTTTTTTACTAAGTTTATTTTGATTTTTCTTTTCAAAAAACAAATGATTTTTTGAAAGTTCTAAAAATTCTTGAAATTTTATAAAAGCACTTCTTAAACGTTCTACATTAAAATTATCTATAAAAAAACTATTTGCACTTTCAAATTCTAATGCTTTTATAACCATTAATTTATCTTTTATATTAAAATCAGATAAATTATTTATAAAATTAAAACCTTCAATTTCATTAAATAAAGAAACAAATTCTGGACTTCTTTTTTTATGTTTTGCTGTAAATGGTAGTAAGTAAAACAAAGGTTTTTTACTTATACTTGTTAACTCTAAACAAAAACCAATACCAAATTCATTTTCTTGTTTAAGTTCTTTATTTTGTAATAAAAGATGTAAAGAATCTTTATTTTCTGGTACCAGTTTAGGTATTAAGGTTTGGTTTGCTTGTTCTAAAGAGGGAAAAATATTTTTTACTTTTTCGGTAACTTCTATTCCTTTTAAACCTAATTTAAAATCAAAATATTTGCTATAATTATCTTCTAAAGTTAGATTATAACCTTTTAAAAACTCCTGAATACCATTATTTATATAATTTGGATCAAAAACAGCAGCACCAAATTGTTCTACTATTTCCTCAATAGCATATATAATATGATGGCATAGGTTTTTTTTATATCTACATCTACAATTAAATTCTAAAGTTTGAGTTTTAGGGCTATATAAAAAAGTTTGAGAAAACTGATTATAATCATTATAAACAGTGGTTATTTTATTTTTTTCTATTTGTGTTACTTTAGATTCGTAATAACTATAATAATCTTGTGTACTATTTTTTAATTGATGAATTATAGAATTGGTAATTAAATGATTTTCTAAATTAATGTTAATTATTTTCTCATTAACTTTTTGTGTTTTGTTAATAGGTATATTATTTCCAAATAAATCTTTATTTAAAATAGGTTTTTCTACTTCGTTAATAATATAATCTATTGATGCTACAATATGTTTACATAAACCTCCAAAATCATATGGGCAAGAACATAGACATTTAATATTGTTAATAAATTGAATTCTAATTAAATATGGATTATTTCTAGTTCCTTTATATTTAAACGAATAACCTGTTTTTGATGCATAAATTTCTATTACCTTAATAGATTTTGCTCTTTCTCTAATTTTTGGATACGAATTTTCGTTTTTATATTCTTTTAATAATTGAATGTCCATTTGTTTTTATGTTAAATTATTAATAGCAAACTTAATTCTAGATATTGTTTCTTTCTTACCTAGCATATTAATTATATCAAATAAATCTGGTCCGCTCATTGCGCCAACTAAAGATAAACGTAAAGGCATCATTACTTTACCAAACCCTATTTCTTTAGATTTAATCCAATTTTTGATTAGAGTTTCTGAGTTTTCTTTGGTAAAAACTTTAATGTTTTCTATTTCAACAATTAATTCTTCCATTAAATTGCTAGTATCTTCTTTCCATGCTTTTTTAGATGCTTTTGCGTCAAAATCTGTTGGAGCAGTAAAAAAGAAATTAGATAAATCCCAAAAATCACTTACAAAAGTTGCTCTTTCTTTTATTAAGTAAACTACTTTTTCAATGTATTTATTATCAAACGCTACTAGGGTTTTAAACCCTAGTAGCGTTGAATCATCTTTAAATAAAATCGCCAATTCTTTATCACTTTTTTGTTGTAAATATTGTTGTTGAAACCATTTTGTTTTATCTAAATCAAACCTTGCTCCTGCTTTATTTACTTTTTCTAAACTAAATGCTTGTATTAATTCATCTAAAGAAAATAGTTCTTGTTCTGTACCAGGATTCCAACCTAAAAAAGCAAGCATATTTATTAAAGCGTCGTTAAAATAACCAGCTTCTTTATAACCTTTAGATATTTCGTTGGTAGTTTCGTTTAAATATTCCATCGGAAAAACTGGAAAACCTAATTTATCGCCATCACGTTTACTTAACTTACCTTTACCTGTTGGTTTTAAAATTAATGGTAAATGTGCAAATTTTGGTACTTTCCAATCAAATGCTTTATATAATAAAATATGTAATGCCATAGATGGTAACCATTCTTCGCCTCTAATTACATGACTTATTTCCATTAAATGGTCATCTACAATATTTGCTAAATGATAGGTTGGCATTCCATCAGATTTAAACAAAATTTTATCGTCTAAAACATTGGTGTCAATTTTAATTTCGCCCCTAATAATATCTTGCATTATTAAAGTTTCGTTAGTTGGTGTTTTAAATCGGATGACATATTTATCACCATTTTTAATACGTTTTTCCACTTCTTCGGCAGTTAAAACTAATGAGTTGACTAAACGACCTTTTTCTCTATTATGCCAATTATAAATAAAAGTTTTTTTCTGATCTTCGTGCTTTTTTCGTTCTTCATTTAAACTTTCAGTAGTATCAAAAGCATAATATGCTTTATCGTTTTTAATAAGAAAATCCGCGTATTCTTTATAAATTTCTTTACGTTCGGATTGTCGATAAGGGCCAAATTTTTCGTTTTTATTTGGTCCTTCGTCAAACGGAATATTACACCATTCTAAAGCATTAATAATATATTGTTCTGCATTAGCAACATATCTATTTTGATCAGTATCTTCTATTCTTAAAATAAAAGTACCATTGTGTTTTTTAGCAAATAAGTAATTAAATAATGCGGTTCTAACACCACCAATATGTAATGGTCCAGTTGGACTTGGTGCAAATCTTACTCTAACTTCGTTGGTCATTTTTTTATTTTTATGAGTGCAAATATAGGGCTTATTCTTAATTATAAATTTAAGAGTTAATTAAAAAAAGGGTGTTTTTCCCCTTTTGTAGTTTATTTAAATTATCTATATTTGCATAAAATAACAACCTCATGAAAATTAATCATCCTTTTACTACAATATTAGTAGGTGTATTATGCTTATTATTATTTACTTTTTCTTGTGAAAAACCACTTAATACCATAAATGATTCTAAACCACAAAACACTATTAGTGTAAAACGTGCTATGGAATTATCTAACAATTTTGATGTAAGACATGATACTATTTCATCATTAATTGGTAAACCAGACAATAGGTCTTCATGGCATTCTTTAGCAGAATTAGAACAATATATTGCTTATATTAAAAAAGTAGGTGCAGAAAAAAAATTAGATGTTGATGGTATTCGTATTTATTTTGGTGCTTATGGACCAAAAGATGCTGGTAAAGAAAATTATTCTACTTTATTTTTAGTGCCAACTGTAAAATCAAAAAGCAATAAAAATTCTGGAGTTAAGAGTTTTGCGCCAATGCAAGACAAACCTAGTGAAGATACTAAAGGAATTGATCCTCTGAATTTAGGAAGTATGGGTAATCCTCCAAAAAAAACATATAAATAAATTTTTTAATAAAAGACAACTAAAAAAATGGGAAAACAAATTACTTCAACTGAAGCAACACAATTATGTAATAATTACGATTTAAGGTGTGCAAACAATAAAAATGCTATAGGAAAAGATGATAATCGTTCTTGTTTATTTTCTATCAAAGACATTAAAGATTACATTGATTATATTGAGAAAAATGGAATTAATATTGATGGAATACGAATTTATATTGGTGCGTATTCTAATAATGAAACCAAATCTATCAATAATAACTTAACTACAGTTTTTTTAGCACCAACCTCTATTGGAATTGATGATAAGAGTTTAAATGCTTTAAATTTAGGAAGTATGGGTAATCCTCCGAAAAAAAAATACGGAAAATAGAATCTTATGCCTGAATTATCTTTTTATATAGTTAGCATTACTGCAATTATAAGTCTAATTTTTTATAAGAAATTCAAGAATACAAAATATATTTATTTTATTTATTACTTGTTATTTACTTTTATAATTGAATTATTAGGTTTTTTACTTGGAAGTGTTTTTAATCTTAACATGGATTATATTCTTAACATATATATAGTTATTACTTTTATCTTTTATTTCATCTTTTATAGATCAATATTTAAAAATAACATTATAAAAAAAACGATTTTTTTATTTATAATATTATATTTATCTTTTATATTATTTGATTTAATAATTTTAAGAACAAACTTTATTAATCAACTTTTTATTAATAATATGGTTTTTGGATCTATTTTACTTTTAATTACACTTCTTTTATTTTTAATAGAAATAATTAATAGTAAAGACATTGTTTTTAATATTAAAAAAGCTTTTATTTTTTGGATTAGTATTGGTGCATTGTTATTTTATATTGGTATTATACCAATCATGATATCTGGATATTATTTAGAATTTGATGGTCTTTTTGATACGATTTTAACAATATTAAACCTAATTATGTACGGATGTTTCACAATAGGTTTCATAAAATCAGATCCAAAATACAATTACTAATATATTAAAATTGCTATGAAAAACTATTTTAATTTAACCGAACAATTAATTGTAACCTTTACCATTGTGTTATTATTATTAGGTTGCACCATTATTTATCTTTTTTTATTTATTCAAAACCAAAAGAAGCAAAAACATTTTCTCAAGGAGCAAATTAATAAGTTAAATTAATTTTTAAATATGCCAAACTTATTTTTTTACATAACTATTGCATCCACATTAACAGCATTTTTATATGTAAAAAAATGGAAAAACACTAAAAATCAATATTTCGTATATTTTTTATTTTTTACATTTTTAATAGATAAGATTTGTTATTTAAATAGATTGTTTCCTATAATTTCTACAGATGGTGTAAATAATAATAAGCCGTTTTATAATTTTTATAGCGTGGTGACTTTTATTTTTTTTCTTACTTATTATAAGTTTCAATTTAAAAAACAATGTTTTAAAAACACCATGAATTGGTTTTTAGGGTTGTTTATAATAGTTGTTCTTTACGAACTGTTTTATTTAAAAACATCTTTATTAAGTGGTTTTTTTATGCAAACCACTATTTTTGGTTCGTTATTATTTATTATCACTTTACTATTGTTTTTATATGAGATAATTGTAAATAAGCATATTGTTTTTAATGTAGAAAAATCTTTAATTTTCTGGATAAGTGTTGGTTGTTTGCTTTTTTACATAGGTGTAATACCAATTATTATTTCCTATAAAAGTTTAAATTTTAATGGTCTTTTTGATATTGTTCTTAATATTTTAAACAGTATTGCGCATCTTTGTTTTATTATTGGTTTTATTTTTTCGGACAAAAAATATAACTATTAAAAAATGTATAACTTTGTTAAAATATTTAGTTAGAATTTGATACAACAAAAAAACATAAACGAAACCACAAAAATCGCTACCAATGTAGTTGAAAATACCACAGAATTAGTAATTATTGGTACTACAATAATTGTTCTATTATTGGCAATTACGCTTATATTTCTGTTTTTATTTATTCAGAAAAAGAAACAAAAACATCTATTAGATAAAAAAGAAGCAAAATTAAAATACGCTCAAGAGTTAGCATTATCACAAAACGAAATTAGAGAAAAAGCATTAGAGAATATTAGTTGGGAAATACATGATAATGTAGGCCAATTATTATCTGTTTCTAAATTACAATTAAACAGATTGGAAACAAAGGTTTCAAAAGAAAATAAAGCAGCTTTGCTCGAAGTAACTACTTTAGTAAGTAAAAGTTTACAAGATTTAAGAGCTTTATCTAAATCTTTAAATCCAGCCTCAATTCAAAAAACGGGTCTTATTGCAGCTTTACAATTAGAAATTGATAGATATAATAGATTAAATTTTATAAAGGCAAACCTTAAAGTAATCAACGAACCGTTTAGATTACCAAAAGAAAAAGAAACTATTTTATTTAGAATAGTTCAAGAATTTATTCATAATTCTATTAAACATTCCAAAGCAAGCGAATTACACGTTACCGTATCTTTTCATGATAACGATATTGAAATAACCGTAAAAGACAATGGTGTTGGTTTTGAAATCGAAAACGAATCTACCAAAAGAGGTATCGGTTTATTAAACATGAAAGGAAGAGCAGAATTAATTAAAGCAGAATTTAAACTAACCTCTAAACTCAATAAAGGAACTA
>CAYQTF010000031.1:2398-12370 GCA_964420345.1 uncultured Flavobacteriaceae bacterium | reverse complement strand
GCAGAATTAATTAAAGCAGAATTTAAACTAACCTCTAAACTCAATAAAGGAACTACAGGCTATATAAAATGTAGTAAAGATAAAATAGAACTTTAAAAAAATAGTATGAAAAAAATAATAATAGTAGATGATCATATTTTATTTTCGCAAGCCTTAAGAGGTTTAGTAGATGATTTTGATGATTTTGAAGTTATAGACCAATTTAAAAACGGTAAAGAATTACAAGATTTTTGTTTAGTCTGTAAAGAACCACCAGATTTAATTTTGATGGATGTTCAAATGCCAATAGTAAACGGAATTGAAGCAACACAATGGTTAAAAGAAAATCATCCAGAAATTAAAGTTTTAGCTTTAACTATGGAAGATGATGAACTTACCATTTTAAAAATGATTAGAGCAGGAGCAAAAGGTTATTTATTAAAAGATATTCATCCAACCGTATTACATCAAGCAATACACGAAACAATTAATAAAGGTTTTTATTATACAGAACAAGTATCAGACACTTTATTACATGCACACGAAATAGAAACAAAACCATTACATAAAATTGATTTAACAGACAGAGAACTAGAGTTATTAAAATACGCTGCTAAAGAAATGACCTACAAACAAATAGCCGAAAAAATGTTTTTAAGTCCAAAAACAATTGATGGTTATCGCGAAAAATTGTTTATTAAATTAGATGTGAAAAGCAGAGTTGGTTTAGTACTTTATGCTATTAAAGAAGGTTTGGTAGAATAAACCAGTTCATAGGTTTAGGTAGTAGATACCGAAAGTCTGCCAAGGGAAGATGTAAGTATGCTAATTGTTCGTGAAAATTAGTGGTAATTCGTGGCAAAAGTTTTTAGAAGTTGAAGCGAAATGTTCTAAAGTATATAGTTTTAACTACATTTGATATCAATAAAAAAGCACCCTTGTCGTTAAAACAAAGGTGCTTAATAAAATATTTAAAATTAACTAAATTTTGATAAATTTTGTATTAATTTTTTCTCCGTTTTCCGTTATAACGGTCAACGTATAAACTCCTTTTTTTAAGTTAGTAACCGAAATATTATTTAAGTTATTTTCTGAGATTACTTTGTTAGTTATTTCAACTCTTCCAAAAATATTACTTATACTAAAAGAAGTTACTTTACTTTCAGATTGTATAGATATATAATCATTAGATGGATTTGGAAAAACACTAACTTTTTGCTTTTCTTGACTATCAATTAAACGTTCATTTCCACCATCTTCACCATTACCAATAACGCCTAATAAATCAATTATTTCTTGTCGTTGCCTAGCCGACAAACCATTAACTCCGTTTACTTGCGCTCTATGGTTAAAAGTTAATTGATACGTAAAACTTTCATCTACACAACAATCAGGGTTTGGTGGCGTATAAAGACCAATTATATACATGGTATCTTGAGCAAAAGTATATAATGGGAATTGTGTTGTTAAATTCCATGTTGCACTTGGGTAAAATGATCCTGGAGGATTAATATACACACCTGCATTATTACCCCAACTTAATGGACCAATTGTAATTGATGGATACGTTAAAACTTCCGCAACAAACCAATAGTAATCATCGCTATCACACATTAATTCATCATCCGTTGGACTAATTGTATCTACAGATGCAGTAATTACTTGTGGATTTCCTTGATGCTGAACGGTTATACTATACTCAGGATCAGGCATTTCTTGTAGAGAAATATCGTCAATTGCTAAATCATTTCCGTCATTAAACTCATCTTCTTTTAATACAATCTGAATATTTACACTACCAGATGCTGTAAAATCAAAACCTTCTAATTGCCATGCACATGGATCTGCTGCGTTTTGGTTAATGGTAATAAATCCTGAATTTACAGTTGCTCCACCAGTTACTCTTATTTCAATTTTTGGTAAAATATCAAAAGTAGCTTGTGGCATGTTTTTAAAGTTTGCACAGAATTTATACAATGCTTTTTCTTGTGTATTTAAAACAATATTTTGCTCCCAAATAACACTTTCTGTTCCACTTGGTTGTGTAGTTTTTCCGTTTACAAATAATACTTTATCATTTGTACTTGCGATAGTACAGAATGAATGATCATTAACATCCCAAAGAGGAGAAATAGACAAACCATCTAAATTAGTACCTACATAATATTTACCTGCATTTGTACCATATAAAGTATTTGCTCCAACAGCATAAGCGGAATTAAAATCCATATCTCCTGCTTCAAAATTCCCGTTTTCAACTAAATTTCCATCTAAACCACAACAATAATCTGAATCACCTTCTTCATCTTCACAAAAACAAACATCATTATCTAAACCAGGTACTTCGCCATCTTGCACGCCATTTACTACTTTAGAAGAAAGTTGTGTTACGGTTTGTAAATTTCCGTTAAGGTCAATTAAATCAAAAGTAAGAACGGCAACTAAATCATAACAAGCACCATCAGTTTGATCAGGAAAATCGGTTGGTTGTAATGTAAAACTATAGTTTGGTGGTGTAAGAGTTACGCTTGTAAGTGTATTTACCAATACGTTAGTTTGGTATATTTCTAAACTAATATTTACATTAGTTGCACCAGCAGGAATTGTAAAAGTTCCGCCTACTAATTCAGGGAAATCTAAACAATTATCTTGATTTAAATTTAAATTAATGTCGCCTTCAGTACTAACACATTCTTCACAAACATCATCAATATAAGTGTAACCTTTATGTCCGCCAGCAGAACAATCGGAATTAATAAACATAACCACAACTTCTTGACCAATATGACTTGATAAATCTAAATAAGCACATCGCCAATCTCTATAATAAGTAGAACCACTATTTACAGCATTAATAAACGGATTACTTGGGTTTGCCACATCTACTATTTTATCTATAGTTGTACCTGATAAATCGGTTGCTTCTGCAATAAAAAACACTTCAGAACCATTTACAGATCCATCGGGATTTGAATGACTTCTATCCATTACAATAGCATATTGAAAATAGTATTGTGAATTTGCTGCGGTTACCATAAATCTTTTAGCAACGCCTTCTGCTCCAAAACCAGCTGCATTATTACCTAAACGTAATGATTTTGAACCCGAAGTTCCAGGCGCAGTTCTTTGTAAATTAAAAGGTGGCGAAGCAACAGAAATTATTGGGTCTAAACCAGTTGTTTCAATTGAGGTGTAATTTTGTCCATATCCAGTACCCGTAAAAGGTAAAGGTAAAATACCAGGATTTGTAATTAAACCATTCTCAATAGGTATTGTAGAGTTTTGATGTTTAAGGCTTAAACCTGTCCAACCTGAATAATCGTCTTCAAAACCACCATTTCTACAAGCATCTTGACTAATAGGTATTTGTGATAAAATTTGTGTTATAGAAGCAGATGATTTAAAAGCATTACTAATTTTATCTACTTTAAATTTGTTTATTTCCTGTTTTAATTTTTCTTTTGACCAAGATGTTTTATAGTCATAATGTGTACTTTTTCCATTTATATTTACGATGGTGTCTTTAAATTGTGCATAACTAAAACTACTGATTATTAATAGTAGTAATAATAAATAATTTTGTCTTTGTAGAAATTTAGTTCTAGTAGAACCATTTCTTTTAAGTGTTGATTTTTTCATGATATTAAATTTTAGTTTTTTCCTACTCTTTTAGGCTTTTCGGATACCGCCATTTGTTTACTTAATGTTATATCAAAATGGTTATATATTTGTTACCTGTTTTTACAAAAAAATGACCTTAACAGTAGCAACCTCATACTTTTTTTAGTATCGAAAAGTCGCTAGAACGCAAAGAATAAAGAGAGAATGTTAATTTAAAGTCTAAGTTTGTGAAGCAAACAGTTACCTTTTATAGAACGCAAATCTTAGCGTCTTTGCGACTTTGCGAAAAAATATTTTATAAAGTGTACGTTTTGCCTTATCTTAACAGTATTTTATCATTATTTTTTTGAAATAATTTGTACTTTTAGCACTTAAATACAAATTGCACCTTGACAAAATTTCAGAACATACAAAGCAAATTAAAAACGTTCATTAAAAAATACTATACCAATGAACTTTTAAAAGGATTGATATTATTCACTTCTTTCGGGTTACTATACCTAATATTCACCCTTTTTATAGAACACTTTCTTTGGCTAAAACCAACAGCAAGAACCATCCTTTTTTGGTCTTTTGTTTTAATTGAATTAGCCTTACTTACAAAGTATATCGTCTTACCTTTAATTAAGCTTTTCGGTTTACAAAAAGGAATTTCTTATACCGAAGCTTCCAAAATTATTGGAAAACACTTTAACGAAGTAGATGATAAGTTATTGAATGTGTTACAATTACATAATAATAAAGAGCAATCGGAATTACTTTTAGCAAGTATAGAACAAAAGTCAATTTCTTTAGAACCAATACCTTTTAAACAAGCAATCAATTTTTCTAAAAACAGAAAATATTTAAAATATCTTGCCATACCAATTATGATTTGGTTGGTTACTTTTTTAACAAATAAATCATTATTTAATGAAAGTTTAAACCGTGTGGTGAATTTTCAAAAAGAATACATTCCTCCTGCACCATTTTCTTTTTTGATAGATGTGGCTAATTTAACTTCTATTGAAGGAAAACCATTTACTCTTAATGTAAAAGTTGCTGGAAACACGATTCCTGAAAATGTGAAAATCCATTTTAATAACGAAAATTATTTTTTACGCGAAGAAAGCTTAGGTAATTTCTCACATACGTTTTCCGATTTAAAAGAAAATCTAAAATTTTATATTCAAGCAAACGGAATTCAATCTAAAACTTACGAAATAGAAATTATCAAAACACCAACAATTTCTAATTTCGAATTATTTTTAAATTACCCAAATTATACTTTAAAAACCAACGAGAAAATAAAAAATACAGGTAATGCCATAATACCCGAAGGAACTACAATTTCTTGGAAAATTTCTACTAAAAACACAAACAAAGTTGTTTTAAACGACTTAAATTCCGATAAGGCAATTGAACTTAAAAAAGATCAAAAAAACGATTTTAGACACACTAGAAAGATCAAAAAAAATCTAGATTATGCCATAAAAACTTCTAATTTAGATTTAAAAGATTTTGAAAATTTACAATTTGCAATTAATGTAATTAAAGATGAATATCCTAAAATTATTATAAAAACTGATATTGATTCTATTTCTAGAGGTAATGCTCAATTTATTGGTCAAATTTCAGATGATTATGGCGTAAGTAATTTACAATTAAGATATTATAACAAAGAAGATAAGAATTCATTAAAAAATCACACTATTTCGATTAAAAACCAAACTTTTCAAGAATTTTATTACATTTTTCCTGAAGATCTAGATTTACAAAAAGGAATTGAATACGAATTCTATTTCGAATTATTCGATAACGATCAAGTAAACGGAAATAAATCTGTAAAGACAAAAGTTTTTCATTATAAAAATAAAACCGATAAAGAATTAAATGAAGACATTTTAAAAGAACAAAAACAAAATTTAGACGATTTAAATTCTACCACAAAAAGTGCAGAAAAATTAAATAAAGCTTTAGAAGATTTTTCAAAGAAAATGAAAAATAAATCTAAAATGGATTGGCAAGACAAAAAGAATTTGAATCAGTTTTTAAAACGCCAAAAGCAATACCAAGAAATGTTGCAACGTAATACACAACAATTACAAAATAATTTAGAGGAATTAAAAAAACAGGATAATCCTAATTTAGAAGAAAAGAAAGAAGATCTAAAAAAGCGCTTAGAGGAAATTAAAGAAATGCAAAAGCGTGAAAAATTATTAGAGGAATTAAAAAAGTTAGCAGAAAAAATAGACAAAGAAGATTTTATAAAAAAATTAGATAAACTAACACAAAAAAATAAGCAAGACGAAAAATCATTAGAAAGAATACTAGAATTAACAAAACGTTTTTATGTTGAAAAGAAAGCAGAAGAAATTGCTAACAAATTACAAGACTTAGCAAAAAAGCAAAAAGATTTATCTAAAGATAAAGAGAATACTTCCGAAAAACAAAAAGAATTAAACAAAGAGTTTAAGGAAATTCAAGAGGAAATGAAAGAACTTCAAAAGGAAAATAAGAAATTAAAAAGTCCTATGGATATTCCTAAAAAAGAAGCAGAACAAAAATCGATCGAAAAAGACATGAAATCTGCCGATGAAAAATTAGAAGAAAGCGAAGAAGAGGAAAGTGAAAGTGGAGAAGAAGAACAAAAGTCCGAAGAAGAAAAACAAGAAAGTAAAAGCAAAGCACAAAAGAAACAAAAATCTGCCGCTAAAAAAATGAAAAAAATGGGTGCGAAGATGCAAGCCGCAATGGCAGCTTCTGGAGCAGAAATGGTAGAAGAAGATATTGATAATTTAAGAAGAATTATAGAAAATCTTATTCGGTTTTCTGTTGAGCAAGAAGATTTAATGTTAGATTTTGATGTGGTTAATGCTTTGCATCCCGATTTTTCTAAAAAGATTAAAAGACAACAGGTTTTAAAAGAACATTTTGAACATATAGACGACAGTATTTATTCACTCTCATTAAGAATGACTAAAATGACCGCCAAGATTCAAAAAGATATTACCGATGCCCATTATAATATTGACCAATCTTTAGCTAATATTGCAGAGAATAAAATAAGGCAAGGTGTTACTAATCAGCAATATACAATGACAGCAGCAAATAATTTAGCAGCTTTTATGAGCGATATGTTAGATGCTGCACAAAATCCTTCAATGGGGCAAGGCCAAGGTTCTGGAAAAGGTAAAGGAAAAGGAATGGGTAAAGGTAAAGGCAAGGGAAAAGGTTTTAGTTTGCCCGACATTATTCAAAAACAAGAAAAAATGATGGGAAAAGGAAAGAAACCTGGTGAAAAAGGAGAATCTGGTGAATCTGGTAGTAGTGGTGAATCTGGTGAAGGAGAATCGGGTAAAAACGGAAAAGGAAAAGATGGCAAAGGTAAGAACGGAAAAGAAGGTAAAAATCAAGGCGAAGGTTCTGAAGAAATGAGTGGAGAAATGTACGAAATTTACAAACAACAAAACGCATTAAAAGAAGCATTTAAAGATATTATGTCTAATGCAGGAAAAAACGGAAAAGCAGGAAATAAAGCATTAAAGCAAATGGAAGACCTAGAAAAAATGTTATTAGATAAAGGTCTTAACCAACAGGCAATGATGAAAATGCAACAAATAAAACACGAGTTGCTAAAGTTAGACAAAGCAAATTTTGAACAAGGCGAAGATGATAAAAGAAAATCGGACACCAACAGAACAGAATTCAAAAACCGAGATATTAAACAAATTGAATCTAAAAAATTATATTTTAATCCTAATGAAATTTTAAACCGACAAGCATTACCTTTACGTTCTGTTTATAAAAAGAAAGTACAAGAGTATTTTCAGAAAAGAGATTAATTTTAAAAACACAACCCTTGAAGGGTTTTAAACCCTTCAAGGGTTAAATATCACATATGATTCACTACAATTCCGAAACCGAGTTTGAATTAAAAAACCAGAAAAATATCTCTAATTGGATTGAAAAATCTATTCAAAATGAAGAACACAAACTAGAAGAAATATCCTACATATTTTGTAATGATAAATATCTATTAGAAAAAAACATGCAGTTTTTAGATCACGATACTTTAACCGATATTATAAGTTTTGATTATTCCGTTGGTAAAATAATCTCAGGAGATATTTTTATTTCTATTGAAAGAGTAAAAGAAAACGCAAACAAATTCAAAGTAAATTTTATAGACGAATTACACAGAGTTATGATTCATGGTGTACTTCATTATTGTGGTTATAAAGACAAAACAGAAGATGAAAAAAAAACAATGCGTTCTAAAGAAAATTATTATTTATCTTTGCGAAAAATTTAATTACATAAATTAATGTTTCACGTGAAACATTGCGAAAAACAAAGTAAACTATTTACTTTAAACTTTTACCCAAAACCTTTAACTTAGTTAAATGAGTATATTCCAAAAATACGATGTAATAGTAGTTGGTGGCGGTCATGCTGGTAGTGAGGCAGCCGCAGCATCTGCGAATTTAGGTGCAAAAACCTTACTTATTACAATGAACTTACAAAACATTGCTCAAATGAGTTGTAATCCTGCTATGGGTGGCATTGCAAAAGGGCAAATTGTTAGAGAAATTGATGCACTTGGCGGTTATAGCGGTATAATTACAGACAATACTGCTATACAATTTAAGATGCTAAACAAATCAAAAGGTCCTGCAATGTGGTCTCCAAGAGCACAATCTGATCGTATGCGTTTTGCTGAAGCCTGGCGTTGGCAATTAGAAAGTTTACCGAATTTAGATATGTATCAAGATGCCGTAAACGGATTAGTTTTCGATAAAAACAAAATTATAGGTGTAAAAACCGCTTTAGGAATTACTATAAAATCTAAGTCCGTTATTATTACTGCAGGAACTTTCCTTAACGGATTAATTCATATTGGCGAGAAAACTTTTGGCGGCGGAAGAGCTGGCGAAAACTCAAGTGTTGGTATTACAGAAGATTTAGTTAAAAAAGGTTTTGAATCTGGTAGAATGAAAACTGGCACACCACCAAGAGTTGATGCAAGATCATTAGATTTTTCTAAAATGATTGAGCAACCTGGTGATGAAAACCCACAAAAATTCTCTTACTTAGAATCTATAAAACCTCTAACAAAACAGAAATCATGCCACATGACATATACTAATTTAGATGTGCATGATATATTAAGAGAAGGTTTTGATCGTTCGCCAATGTTCAACGGAAGAATACAAAGTATTGGTCCAAGATATTGTCCAAGTATTGAAGATAAAATAGACCGATTTGCTACAAAAGAAAGACATCAAATGTTTATTGAACCTGAAGGTTGGAAAACAAATGAAATATATGTAAACGGATTTTCAACTTCATTACCAGAAGATATTCAGTGTAAAGCGTTAAAACAAGTAGTAGGTTTTGAAAACGTAAAATTTTTACGCTTTGGTTATGCAATTGAATACGATTACTTTCCGCCAACACAATTAAAGTATACATTAGAAACTAAGTTGGTTGAAAACTTATATTTTGCTGGACAAATAAATGGCACAACTGGTTATGAAGAAGCAGGCGCACAAGGTTTAATGGCGGGAATAAATGCAGCAAGAAAAACACAAGAAAAAGAAGCGTTTATTCTAAATAGAGACGAAGCATATATTGGTGTTTTAATTGACGACTTAATTACAAAAGGAACAGAAGAACCATATAGAATGTTTACATCTCGAGCAGAATTTCGCACCTTGTTAAGACAAGATAATGCCGATATTCGTTTAACAGAAAAATCAAATAAAATAGGTTTAGCATCCGATTTAAGATTAAGAAGAGTAGAAGAGAAGATTGAAAAAACAGCATTGTTTAATAAATTCTTGCGTGACACTAGTATTAAACCAGATGAGATAAATCCGATTTTAGAAAGGAAAAATTCTGCTTTAGTAGATCAATCTATGAAAATGTTTAAACTAGCATCTAGGCCACAATTGGATTTTAACGATGTAAAAACATTTAAAAAAGTTAAAGTATTTCTTGAAGAAAATAACATTGATGATGAAATAATTGAACAAACTGAAGTACAAGTTAAATATTCAGGTTATATAAAAAAGGAAATTAGCAATGCAAAAAAACTTACAAGATTAGAAAACGTAAAAATACCTTTAAACTTTAACTTTAACGAAGTGAAGTCAATCTCAACAGAAGCAAAGCAAAAACTTACAAAAATACAACCAGCAACAATAGCACAAGCAAGCCGAATTTCTGGTGTATCGCCTAGTGATATTTCTGTTCTTTTAATTAGTCTTGGTGTTTAATCACAAAATGTTTCACGTGAAACATATTAAATAAAGTTTTTATATCAAATTAAAATATAATATTCGTATTAGATATTAATAATGAAAAATCAAAAATCACCTTTATCAGAAT
>CAYQTF010000031.1:0-2298 GCA_964420345.1 uncultured Flavobacteriaceae bacterium | reverse complement strand
TAATATTCGTATTAGATATTAATAATGAAAAATCAAAAATCACCTTTATCAGAATCTGTTTTATCTTCGTTTTTACAATGCGAAGATTACATTGTTTCACGTGAAACATTTTCTATATTAAAAGATGAAACGTTAGAATTATTAATTACTTCACCTAAACCTACCGACGAAGAACTAAGTAAATATTACGAAAGCGAAGATTATATTTCGCATACAGATTCTAAAGAAACACTTATTGATAAAATTTACCAGAGAGCAAAAAACTATGCGATAAAGAAAAAGGTAAAATTAGTAGTAAGTTTATCAAATCAAAACAAAACCGAAAACCAAAAATCAAAAACTCTATTAGATATTGGTTGCGGAACTGGTGATTTTTTAGCCGCATGTAATATATCTGGTTTTAATGTTTTAGGAATCGAACCAAATAAAAATGCAAGAGTAAGAGCAAAATCTAAGTTAGGAATTTTGACTTCAAAATTAGATGTTTTTGAAGATTATCCAGAAATTTTTGAAACTATAAACGAATTAGATAATAAAAAGTTTGATGTAATTACCATGTGGCATGTTTTAGAACACGTTCCTAATTTATTAGAATATATTTCAAAACTTAAAGAATTACTTAAACAAAACGGCAGATTAATAATTGCTGTACCAAATTATAAATCTTACGATGCAAAACATTATAAACAATTTTGGGCTGCTTATGATGTGCCAAGACATCTTTGGCATTTTTCTCAAGAATCTATTTCGTTACTTTTTCAAAAAGAAAATATGCTAGTTGAAAAAACATTGCCAATGAAATTAGATTCCTTTTATGTTAGTTTATTATCTGAAAAATATAAAACAAACAAATCTAATTATTTTAAAGCATTTTTCATCGGATTATTATCAAACATTAAAGCAATTAGTACAAAAGAGTATTCTTCGCTAATTTATGTGATAAAAAACAAAGATTCTTAAAATAACAGTCTTTTAATTAAAGATTACTTTAAAATGGTGTTGATTTACCTAAACAATATAAAAACGGTTTAAATTAAAAGTATAAGATTATTTTTTATTAGTAATACCTATCGATTATCTAAACACTATTAGTTTTATTTATAATTAATTTCAAACTATGGAACCACTCAAAAATATTTACACACAAGATTTTATGGAAGAATTTTCAATTTCCATAAAAAAAGTAATTACAAATTTTAATTCTGAATTATTTTTAAAATCAATTTTTGATAACAAATGGAAAAATAGAGAACTAAAACAAAGAATGCGTCACATTACACTAACTTTAAAATCACAATTACCTAATGATTTTAAAATTATGATAGATTCCGTTTTAAAAATTGTTATTCAACTTCAAAAAGAAAAAATAAAAGGACAAAGTTTTGAATGGATGTTTCTACCAGAGTTTATAGAATTATACGGTTTAGATAATTTGGAAGTTTCGGTAAATGCTTTTGAAACCTTAACACAATTTACAAGTTGTGAGTTTGCCGTTAGACCTTTTTTTGTAAAACATCCTAAACAAATGATTTCTAAACATTTAGAATGGTCAAAACACAAAAACGAACATGTAAGACGTTTAGCATCAGAAGGTTGCAGGCCAAGGTTACCTTGGGCAATGGCTTTACCAGAACTTAAAAAGGATGCAAAACCCATAGTACCAATTTTAGAAAACCTAAAAAATGATACATCAGAATATGTAAGAAGGTCAGTCGCAAATAATTTGAATGATATTGCTAAAGATAATCCAGAATTAGTCATAAAAACAGCCAAAAAATGGATAGGTAAAACTCCTCAAACCGACAAGTTAATTAAACACGCCTGTAGAACACTTTTAAAAGCAGGAAATCAAGAAATCATGCAGTTATTTGGTTTTGGATCTGTTAAAAACATAAAAGTTAATAATCTAATTGTTAAAGAAATAGAGGTTACTATTGGTAGTAATTTAGAGTTTTCGTTTGATATTGAAAACAAAGCAGATTCAGATTTAAAATTGCGTTTAGAATATGCCATTTATTATCAAAAAGCAAATGCTATACTTAGTAAAAAGGTGTTTAAAATTAGTGAAAAAACGTATAATAAAAAATCAGTTTCAGAAATTAAAAAGAAACAATCTTTTAAAATTATTTCAACACGAAAGTTTCATTTGGGTTTACATCAAGTTGCTATTATTGTAAATGGTGTAGAACTAAATAAAATCGACTTTTATTTAAGGGATTAATGTTCATTATTACTAATCTTAATGGTTCTACCACCTAATGTATGGGTTTCTTATCTTTACAAAAAAAACAATTATAA
>CAYQTF010000030.1:0-22731 GCA_964420345.1 uncultured Flavobacteriaceae bacterium | reverse complement strand
CTTAATTAGTGAAAATTAGTGCAATTCGTGTCTAACAAAACATCCATAAAATCTCGATTATTAGCCAATCTTACAATTTTATGTTGTCCGCCTAATTTATTATTATCCTTTAGCCAATTGTAAAATAAACCCGATTTTGCTAAAGTTATTTTAGGTATTTCTAGCGTAATATTCAAATAACGTTTTGCTTCATAATCCGAATTTATTGCTTTTAAATTAGTATCTAAAACTTCTGTAAAAAAGTCAATATCATTTGGTTTTTTAGAAAATTCAATTAACCATTGGTGCGAACCTTTTTTGTTGCCTTTCATAAAAATTGGAGCGACTGTATATTCTAAAACTTCCGCATTTGTTTTTTTACAAGCAATTTCTAAAGCAGTTTCCGCATTATCAATAATTAACTCTTCGCCAAAAGCATTTATAAAATGTTTGGTTCTTCCAGTAATTTTTATTCTGTAAGGTTTTAAGCAAGTAAATTTTACGGTATCGCCAATTAAATAGCGCCAAAGACCAGCATTTGTAGTGATTACCAAAGCATAATTTTTACCTATTTCTACTTTTCCTAACGGAATTGCAATCGAGTTTTCACCATCAAATCCTTCCATGTCAATGAACTCATAAAAAATACCATAATCTAACATTAACAGCAATTCATCGGAATAATTTTGATCTTGAATCCCGAAAAAACCTTCGCTAGCATTATAGATTTCATAATATTTAAAATCCGCTTTCGGAATCATTTTTTTGTATTGTTCTTTGTATGGCGTAAAATTAACACCACCATGAAAATAGACTTCTAAATTTGGCCAAACTTCCAAAATATTTTGTTTTCCTGTGCGTTCTAAAACACGATTTAAAAGTACCAACATCCAAGATGGTACGCCAGCCAAACTGGTAACATCTTTATCTAAAGTATCGTCAATAATTTTATCCATTTTGGTTTCCCAACCGCTCATTAATGCGATTTCTTGCTTTGGCACCGAAGAAAATTCTGCCCAAAGTGGCAAGTTTTCAATAATTATTGCGGATAAATCGCCGAAATAAGTTCCGTTATTTTCATAACTTTCGCTCGAACCACCAAGACGTAAATTTTTACCAGCAAACATTCGTGTATCTTTATTATTACACACATAAATAGACAACATATCACGCACTGCTTTGTAATGACAATTCTCTAAAGACTCCACACTTACAGGTATAAATTTACTTTTCGCATTGGTTGTACCACTTGATTTTGCAAACCATTTTATTTCGGTATTCCAAAATACATTTTGCTCGCCTGTTCTAGTTTTTTCTATTTCGTGTTCTATCGTTTCGTATTTTCGTATCGGAATAGATTTTGCAAACGATTCATAATCCGTAATTTTAGAAAAATTGTATTTGTTACCAACTTCGGTATTTTTTGCGGTTTGAATTAATCGGTTTAATAATTCATATTGAACTTCTATAGGATATTTTAAGAAAAATTCCATTTGGTGTTTGCGCTTTTTAAGCGTCCAAGCAATTACGGTATTTAAAAATGGGATTTTCAAGTTAGTTTTTCTAAATAATCATTAATAAAAATTCAGTACAAATTTAAGCAATTAATTTTTGTACTTTTGAAACAAATATCAGTTTATTAATAATGAATATAGAAAACGCACAAAAAACAGTAGATAATTGGATTAATAAACATGGTGTTCGTTATTTTAACGAATTAACAAACATGGCGCAATTAACCGAAGAAGTTGGCGAAGTAGCCAGAATTATAGCAAGACGTTATGGCGAACAAAGCGAAAAAGAATCGGACAAAAACAAAGATTTAGGCGAAGAATTAGCCGATGTTTTATTTGTAGTTTTATGTTTGGCAAATCAAACAGGAATCGATTTACAAGACGCATTTGATAAAAAATTAGATATTAGAACGAAACGTGATCACGACAGACATCATAATAATGAAAAGTTGAGATAAAATTATAACATATTATTTTTGTATGTTTGGAGTTTATAAAATCTAGTATTAATAGTCACAAGATTTAATAAAGCAACTAACTATTTTTGAAAAATTTAAAAAAATTATTTAAATGAAAACATTTTTTTATTGCATCGCCTTTTTTAGCATAAACCTTCTTTTTTCACAAAATATTGAAGGTAAAATAACTTCTTATTTAGAAACAAACAAGCAAAAATATGAATTAGAAACAGCAGATTTTCAGGATATTAATATTATTTCTCAAACATATTCTAATAGTTTAAATGTTAATAATATTTATGTGAACCAGTTATTTCAAGGAATTGTTATTTATAATTCAACCTCAAGTTTTGTTGTAAAAAACAATCAAGTAATTCAAGCAAATATTAGTTTTGTTAATCAACTTACTTCTAAGATAAATGCAACTAAACCTATAATTAATGCAGTTACAGCAATTAATAAAGCAGCAGTTTCTTTAGGGATTTCAGTTACAAATAATTCTAATTTAATTGAAACTATTTCAAATCAATCTTTTATTTATGAAAATGAATCTATTTCGTTAGAAAATATTCCTGTAAAATTAGTTTTTCAACGAACAAATAAAAGTACATTACGCCTAGCTTGGGATTTAAGTATTTACCTTTTAGATAAAAGTCATTATTACAGTATTAGAATTGATGCAGTTTCAGGAAAATTACTAGAAAAAAATGATTTAATCATTTCGTGTAATTTTGATACAAATCATCAAAATCATGAGTCATCTATTTTCTCACAACAAAGTATAACAAACTCGACAATAAATTTTCTTGGCGACGAACAATATAGAGTTTTTCCTTTTCCAATCGAAAGCCCAAATCATGGGTTAGATGTACTAGTTACAAACCCAGCAAATACAAATGCTTCACCTTTTGGTTGGCACGATACAAATGGAGTAGAAGGCGCAGAATTTAATATTACAAGAGGAAATAATGTTTTTGCACAAAATGATTCTAATGGAAATAACGGAATTGGTGATGCGCCTGATGGAGGTTCGTCATTAAATTTCGATTTCCCTTTTGATTTTACTACAAATCCAGAAAATATGAGCGATGCCTCTACGGTAAATTTATTTTATTGGAATAATATCATGCACGATATTTGGTATCAATATGGATTTGACGAACAAAGTGGAAATTTTCAAGAAAATAATTATGGAAATTCTGGTTTAGGGAGTGATTCTGTAAATGCGGACTCACAAGATGGAGGCGGTTTTAATAATGCAAATTTCTTTACGCCAATAGATGGTCAGAACCCAAGACTGCAAATGTTTTTATGGTCTTCAGGAGCATCTTTAGTAGAAATTTTAACCATAAATAATGGGCTATTAGCAGGTGTTTATTCTGGGATTGCTGCAAATTTTGGTGGAAATATTCCAACACCACCATTAACAGAAGATATGGTTTTAATACTTGATGATAATTCTGGAGATTCAACAGATATAAATGACGCATGCGATTCAATTACAAATGGAAATGATTTAGATGGTAAAATAGTGGTTATCCGAAGAGGTGAATGTCAATTCGGGTTTAAATCATTAGCTGTAGAAAATCTAGGAGCAGTTGCTGTAATTATTGTAAATAATGTAGGTGGAGCGCCAATTGTTATGGCTCCAGGAGATGTTGGTGATCAGGTTACTATTCCGCTTTTTATGGTTTCAAATACTATTGGTGAAACTATTATTGCAGAATTAGAAGGAGGAAATACAATGAATGGAACAATTTCAGGAGAAAATATTTTACCAAATTTTGATGGTGATTTAGATAATGGAATTATTGCACACGAATATGGTCACGGAATTTCAACACGTTTAACAGGTGGTGCATTAAACTCTAATTGTTTGTTTAATGATGAGCAAATGGGAGAAGGTTGGAGTGATTGGTTTGGAAGAATGTTAATGTTACAAGAAGGCGATTTACCTGAAGACCCAAAAGGTGTTGGGACTTATGTACAAGGGCAACCTGTAGATGGTCAAGGAATTAGAAACGCACCATATAGTACAGATTTTGCTATAAATGGGTTTACTTATGCAGACACTAATAATACAGGTAATGTATCTCAACCTCATGGTATTGGTTTTGTTTGGGCAACAATGTTGTGGGATTTAAATTGGGCGTTAATCGATCAATATGGTTTTGACTCCAATTTATATAACGGAACAGGAGGAAATAACATCGCCATGCAATTAGTTATTGATGGGCTAAAATTACAACCTTGTAATCCAGGTTTTGTTGATGGTAGAGATGCAATATTACAAGCAGACCAAATTGCAAATGATGGCGCAAATTTATGTTTAATTTGGGAAGTTTTTGCAAGAAGAGGTTTAGGTTTAAGCGCAAGTCAAGGCAGTAGTTTTAGCCGTACAGATCAAACAGAAGCATTTGATATACCAACCTCTCAAAGTTGCACCCTTGGTTTAAATGGTGCTTTATTGAATTCAAATTTCAATATTTATCCTAACCCTGCAAAAAATAGCATAAACATAACATCTCAAACGGATTTAGGAAATGCAAAAGTTACAATCTTAAATATTAATGGTTCAAAATTAATCAGCAAAAAAGTAACTTTACAAAACACCATAAATATAGATGTAACTAAATTAAGTACAGGTATTTATATTGTTCAAATTTTAGGAGATAAATTTACATATAGTTCTAAATTAGTAATAAAATAATTTTATTAGTACATGAGTCAAAAAAAACCAAACTATATCAAAATCGGAATTTTTGCAGCACTTGCTTTTTTCTTTATTATTTGTTTTGCCACTTTTTTATTTCTCTTAAATTCAAGCGAATCTACCAAGGTTGTTTTAGATAAAATATTATCTGCTAATTTTATTATTCCAAGAATAATCATGGCAACAATCTATGGTTTCTTTTTAGTGTATATTCTTAAAAAGAAAGCAAAAAAATGAAGAAAAAATAGTATAAGTTCTATATCTTAATTAGGGTAACAAAACAAACATAAACAGTAATTTAATAACTCCTTTTTTTTGCGTCCTTACTCCCGAAATTTCGGGATTGCGAGATTAAAATCAAGGCATAAATTTGCCTTAATTATACTAAAATTACGATAAAAATATATAAATAAATTGACTATATTTGCTTTCCTTTAAAGAAATTAATTTTTTTTACAATGAAAAACAACGATAAAAGGTTTAGTGAAGTGTTACAAATTGAAGACGGATTTGAAATTATTAAATTACTTAATAATTCCTCTAAATCACTTTCGTTTTCAAAAGAAGTTAACGCTACTTATATTCAATTATTTTTTAGTTTAAATAATACTGGTAAACTAAATTACAATAATGGTGCATATTCTATTAATGTTGATGAAAACAAATCATTGGTAATGTTTAATCCACAAAAAAGTTTAGCAATTAATATAGATGTTTTACCAAAATCTAAAGTGATAATTTTATTGCTTAAAATATCAAAATTTCATTCTTTTTTCTCTGAATTTACCAAACATATTTCTTTTTTAAATGTAGAAAATGAAAACCGTAAATTTTATTCCGCTAAAGATTTATCGCCCAAAGAAATTGTAGTTTTAAATGAATTATTTACTAATAAAATTCATCTATCTTTAAGTAAATTATATAGTAAAGGCAAAATTTTTGAATTACTTAGTTTGTATTTTAATTTAACAAATGATGAAGATGAAAAATGTCCCTTTTTAGAAGACGAAGACAATGTAATAAAAATAAAAAAAGCCAAAGAAATTATTATAGATAGAATGGCCGAACCACCAAGTTTAAATGAATTAGCAAATGAAATAGGACTTACATTAAAAAAACTAAAAGATGGTTTTAAACAAATTTATGGTGAAACTGTTTTCAATTTTTTAATAGCTTATAAATTAGATTTTGCACGTAAATTATTAGAATCTAAAAAGCATAATGTAACCGAAATTAGCCAACAAATCGGCTATAGTACTTCAAGCCATTTTATTGCCGCTTTTAAAAAGAAGTTTGGTACAACGCCTAAGAAATATTTGGGGAAAATATAGATTATTCACACCGTGACTTCGAGTCACGGTATTAGTTTTAAACATCTATTTTTAGTAGATAAAATATAATTAGGTACAACCATACAAATTAACGTTAATATGTATGGTTGTTATGTGGGTTATTCTTTTTAAAAATGTTTATTTTGACTTTCATTTGAAGAAGAAGTAGGTTTTAACTACACCTAAAAAATATTTGAAAAGATTTAATAGGGCAAAACATTCATACGATGACTCCAACTCATCGTATGAATAAAATTACTATTAAAAACAAGTGTTTAAAAGTATTTACAATTTTTAAAAATCAAACTTCTAAAACATTTATATTTGCTTATCTAAATTACTCACACCGTGACTTTGAGTCACGGTGTGAGTATTAACATCTATTTTAATACAATATGGCAACAGTAAAAAAAGTATCTCCATTAATGAAACAATACAATGGTATTAAGGCAAAATATCCTGATGCAATGTTATTGTTTAGAGTAGGTGATTTTTACGAAACTTTTGCAGAAGATGCTGTAAAAGCATCAAGAATATTAAATATTACTTTAACTAAAAGAGGTGCAGGTTCACCAAACGAAACGGCATTAGCAGGTTTTCCGCATCATTCTATAAATACCTATTTACCAAAATTAGTAAAGGCAGGAATGCGTGTTGCTATTTGCGATCAATTAGAAGATCCTAAAATGACTAAAACCATCGTAAAACGTGGTGTTACTGAAATTATTACACCAGGAGTTTCGTTAAATGATGATGTTTTACAATCTAAATCGAATAATTTTTTGGCAGCAGTACATTTTGCAAAAACAAGAAAAGGTTTGCAAAAAAAAATAGGTGTTTCCTTTTTAGATGTTTCCACGGGCGAATTTTTAACTGCCGAAGGAAACCAAGAATACATCGATAAATTATTACAGAATTTTCAACCAAGCGAAATCTTAGTCCAAAAGCAATATAAACAAGATTTTAATATTTTTTTTGGCGATACTTTCAATACTTTTTATTTAGATGATTGGATTTTTAATTCTGATTATGCAAACGAATCTTTACAAAATCATTTTAAAATAAAATCTTTTAAAGGTTTTGGTATTGATGACTTAGAAAATGGTATTATTTCCGCTGGAGCGATTTTATATTATTTATCGGAAACTCAGCATAATCATTTGGCGCATATTACTTCCATTACCAGAATTATGGAAGATACGTATGTTTGGATGGACAAGTTTACTATTCGCAATTTAGAATTGTATTTTTCTACACAAGTAAATGCCGTTACACTTTTAGATATTATCGATCAAACCATTTCGCCAATGGGTTCGCGCTTGTTAAAACGTTGGTTAGCATTACCTTTAAAACTTGTAGAAAGTATTAAAAAACGACACGAAGTTGTTAAATATTTAATCGATAATTCTGATTTTTTAAAAATTGCAACCTATCAAATTAATCAAATTAGTGATATTGAACGTTTAATTTCTAAAGTGGCGACTGCTCGTATAAATCCGCGTGAGGTTGTATTACTAAAAGATTCGCTAAAAGCAATTTTGCCTATAAAAGAGAATGCGCTTGCAAGCACCAACAATTCCCTTAAAGAAATTGGCGAAAAATTACACGAATGTTCCGAAATTATTAGTGAAATAAATCGTGTTTTAAACAACGACTCGCCTGTGCATATTTCTAAAGGTAACGCTATTGCGGAAGGAGTTTCTAATGAATTAGATGAATTACGAGGTTTAGCAAATAGTGGTAAAGAATATCTCGATAATATGCTCATCCGTGAAAGCGAACGCACAGGAATTACTTCGCTTAAAATAGCATCAAACAACGTTTTTGGCTATTATATTGAAGTTAGAAATACGCATAAAGATAAAGTGCCAGAAGAATGGATTAGAAAACAAACGCTGGTTTCTGCTGAAAGATATATTACCGAAGAATTGAAAGAATACGAAACTAAAATTTTAGGAGCAGAAGAAAAAATTGCTAAATTAGAGCAAGAAATTTATCAGCAATTAATGACTTCTTTATTAAAATATTTAAAAGAAGTACAGCAAAATGCACAGCAAATTGCAAAATTAGATTGTTTGTGTTCGTTTGCAAAAACAGCGATTGACAATAATTATGTTAGACCAACAATAGATGAATCTACCGATTTAATTATTAAAAATGGCCGTCATCCTGTAATCGAAAAACAATTGCCAATTGGCGAAGAATATATTGCAAACGACTTGGTTTTAAATCGAAATCAGCAACAAATTATCATGATTACTGGGCCAAACATGAGTGGTAAATCGGCTATTTTACGTCAGACTGCTTTAATTGTTTTACTTGCACAAATGGGTTCTTACGTACCTGCACAACAAGCGAAAATTGGTGTTGTTGATAAGATTTTTACTCGTGTTGGCGCAAGTGATAATATTTCTATGGGTGAATCTACTTTTATGGTAGAAATGAACGAAACGGCAAGTATTTTGAATAATTTATCCGATAGAAGTTTAATTTTATTAGATGAAATTGGTCGTGGAACAAGTACGTATGATGGTATTTCGATTGCTTGGGCAATTGCAGAATATCTGCACGAACATCCAACGCATGCAAAAACATTATTCGCAACACATTATCATGAATTAAACAACATGACCGAATCTTTTGAACGCATTAAAAACTTTAATGTTTCGGTAAAAGAATTAAAAGACAACGTTATTTTCTTACGTAAATTAGTTGCTGGTGGAAGCGAACATAGTTTTGGTATTCACGTAGCGAAATTAGCCGGTATGCCAAATCCAGTAATTCATAGAGCAAATAAAATGCTTAAACATTTGGAAAAAAGTCATGCTTCCGAAGACATTAAAGATAAACTTAAAAAAGCCACCGAAGAAGATGTACAATTATCTTTTTTTAAGTTAGACGATCCGCTTTTAGAAGAAATTAAAGAAGAAATATTAGCGGTTAATATTGATACGTTGACACCAATTGAAGCACTGATGAAACTTAATGAGATTAAAAGAATGTTGGTTAAAAAATAAATTAAACCTTCAAGGTTTTAAAAACCTTGAAGGTTTGGTAAATAAAGAACCTCTAGTAATTATATTAACCTTCAAGGTTATTCATTGATGTGAAAATTAACCTTGAAGGTTTGGTAAATTATGAAATTAGAACCTCTAGTAATTATATTAACCTTCAAGGTTATTCATTGATGTGAAAATTAACCTTGAAGGTTTGGTAAATTATGAAATTAGAACCTCTAGTAATTATATTAACCTTCAAGGTTATTCATTGATGTGAAAATTAACCTTGAAGGTTTGGTAAATAAAAAATCAAATTATGAAATTAGAACCTCTAGAAGTTTCTCAATATTATCATTTTTATAATAGAGGTAATAATAAAGAAACTATTTTTATTGATAAAGATGATTATCTACACTTTTTAAAATTGATGAAAAAATATTTAGTGCCAATTGCAGATATTTATTCTTATTGCTTATTATCAAATCATTTTCATTTAATTATTAGAATAAAAGACATAGAGAATCTACCAACAAAGTTTAAAAATAACGATTCTAAAATTTATTTTCCGTTTTCTAATTTGTTTAATGCCTATGCAAAGGGATTTAATAAAAAGCAACAACGTACAGGTAGTTTATTTCAAAAAAGTCCAAAACGTATTTTAATTACAAATGAAAATTACTTAAGAAATTTAATAATTTATGTAAATATAAATCCGACACATCATAATATTCAAAATTATAAAGATTATAAGTATTCTTCATATAAAGCATTAATCTCAAATAAACCGACTTTATTAAAACGAAATGAAGTTATTGATTTATTTGATACTGTAGATAATTTAAAATACATTTTAAATACTAAAAAAGTAAATATTGAACTTATTAAAGAAATGTTATTAGAATAATTAATTTATCAAACCTTTAGGTTGTAATTCGAGAATAACTTTGTATGTTTAAAAGGTAAATCTTTTAAAAATAAAACAGACCTTCAAGGTTATTCGTCGAACCTAAGAATAACCTTGAAGGTCTACAATATGTACAATTATCTTTTTTCAAATTAGATGATCCGCTTTTAGAAGAAATTAAACAGAAAAATTTAAGTCATAATATTGGAATGTTGATTAAGAATATACAAATGATTATTCATCATCTTCAAATTTAAATAAATGCAATTCATTTTTCCGATTATTAAAATAACCATATAGATAATGGTCTTTTACTTTAAAAATGATTTCGTTTTTAATAATACCTAATCTTTTTTGATTTTTATAATCAATTACTTTATCGAATGCATTTTGTTTACTTTTACCTTTAACATGATTAAAATCAGCATCAAAAACACATTTAATATAAGTAGAAGAACTAGTTTCATATGTATTATAATCTGTCAATGTGGATGTTAGTGTGGAATATAATATTGCTCCAACTAAACCAAATGTTACACCCATAGCAACAGTTTGATCATTATTTTTTATGGATTTTCCACCAATAGTTATTTGTAATTTATCATTATACTCGTAAGTAGAAATACCAATGTTATAATCTGTTATTTTTTTTAAAAATATTTTGGTTTTCATTTTTTTCTTTTCAAATACTTTTCGGTTTAACTTTATTAAAACTGGTGTGTTTTTAAAAGATATTAAATCATCTTTAGTCACTACAAATTCTTTAATTAATTCTTCGGTATAAAAATTCTTTACATTAAAAATTAGTTTTTCTTTCGTCGCTGCTACCATATAAAATTTATCTTTATAGATAAATGTATTTGATCTTTTTCTTCTAGATTCCGAATAAATAAATGGTTTTCTAAACTGTTTCACTTCTTTATCTAAAGTCTTTAAATTAATACTTAAAACATTTGTGAAGTTATCATTAAAATCAAATGAAAACAAAAGTTTATCATCAATTACGTATATTTTTTTAAATTCCGAAGTGTTTTCAATTGCATTAGGATTGTTTATATCAATTTTCTTATTTTGCAAATGAGTAAGTTTACTATATAGACTATTTTTGAATATTTTATTAAATTTTTCACTATTAAACTCGATTGTTCTTTTTGTATAACTGCCTTCTTTATCAACACTATACAAGTTGAGTTTTGATGATTTTCTGGTTACTGTTATGATGTAATAAAGGTTGTTGTGTAAAAAGGTTTTGATAAATTTTTCATCATTTAATTCTAAAAGAATTTCTTTAAATTCAGATGTATTAGTTATATATGAAAAATTAAAAACACCAAATTTAGTAGCAGACTTATTAGTTAACAAAAAACTATATAAATCATCTGAAAAAACTTTTTTCTCTAAAAATATTTTATACTTTCTTGATTTTATTTCAGAAATTAATGAACTTTTTAATATATAATCTTCAGTTAGTAAATAACCATATATTTTTTTTGCTTCAATAAAAAATATTGAAAATTCATTAGTTTCGTTATTAGCAATTGGTATTATTTGATTTAAATAGTTGTTTTTTTCTTTTAAAGAATGACTTAATACCAATTTTTCACTTTGAGAAAACGTAAAATTTGATATAAAACAAAATAAAATTAAAATTATTTTTTTCATTCTTAGATTATTTAACAAAAAAACCTGCTGAATTTTTATTCTAACAAGTTTTTTATTCATTAAAGACTAGCCTTCAAAAACTCACGATTCATTCTCGCAATATTTTCTAGAGAAATTCCTTTTGGACATTCTACTTCACAAGCACCTGTATTTGTACAGTTACCAAAACCTTCTTTATCCATTTGTGCAACCATATTTAAAACTCGGTCTGTTGCTTCTACTTGACCTTGTGGTAATAAAGCATATTGAGATACTTTTGCAGCAACAAATAACATAGCACTTGAGTTTTTACAAGTTGCTACACAAGCACCACAACCAATACAAGTTGCTGCATCCATTGCTTCATCGGCAGCGTGTTTTGAAATTGGTATTGCGTTTGCATCTTGCGTATTACCAGAGGTATTTACGCTAATAAATCCTCCAGATTGTTGAATACGTTCAAAAGACATTCTATCTACAACCAAATCTTTAATTACTGGGAACGCTGCTGCTCTAAACGGTTCAATAGTTATGGTATCGCCATCTTTAAAACTACGCATGTGTAATTGACAAGTTGTAATGCCACGATCTGGACCATGCGCTTCACCGTTTATATACATAGAACACATGCCGCAAATACCTTCACGACAATCGTGATCAAAAGCAACGGGTTCCTCGTCTTTTTCAACTAATTGTTCATTTAAAACATCTATCATTTCTAAAAATGACATGTGTTCTGAAATATCAGTTACTTTGTAATCTACCATGCGACCTTTGTCGTTAGCATCTTTCTGTCTCCAAATTTTTAACGTTAAATTCATCATAGTTTCTGATTATTTATATGAGCGAGTTTTTAGTTCGATGTCTTTAAATTCTAATTCTTCTTTGTGTAAAACCGCATCACTTGGTTCGCCTTTATATTCCCAAGCAGAAACGTAAGCGTAATCTTTATCGTTACGTAATGCTTCTCCTTTTTGTGGTCCATCCGTTTCTACAGATTCATCTCTAAAATGTCCGCCACAAGATTCGTTACGGTTTAAAGCATCTAATGCGAATAATTCACCTAATTCTAAGAAATCTGCTACTCTACCTGCTTTTTCTAATTCTTGATTAAATTCGTTTAAACTTCCAGGGACTTTTACGTTTTTCCAGAAGTCTTCTCTTATTTCTTTAATTTCAGCAATAGCTTCTTTTAAATGTTTTTCATTACGTGCCATACCAACTTTGTCCCACATGACTTTTCCTAATTTCTTATGGAAATAATCAACTGAATGTGTTCCTTTATTATTAATGAAGAAATCTAAACGTTCTTTTACTTCTTTTTCTGCTTGTTCAAATTCTGTAGAATCTGTTGAAATTTCTCCTGTTCTAATATCATCCGATAAATAATCGCCAATAGTATAAGGTAACACAAAATAACCATCGGCCAAACCTTGCATTAATGCAGAAGCACCAAGTCTGTTTGCTCCGTGATCAGAGAAATTTGCTTCACCAATACAATACAAACCTTCTACAGTTGTCATTAAGTTGTAATCTACCCAAACGCCACCCATTGTGTAATGTGTTGCAGGATATATCATCATTGGAGTTTCATACGGGTTTTCAGCAATAATTTTTTCATACATTTGGAATAAATTCCCATATTTTTCTTCAATAATTGCTTGTCCTAATTTTTTAATTTCTGCTTCGGAAGGATTCGAAATATTATGAATTTTTGCTTGTTCTGTACCATATCTTACAAAGGCAGATGCGAAGTCTAAGTAAACCGCTTCACCAGTTGCATTAACACCAAAACCAGCATCGCAACGTTCTTTTGCTGCTCTAGAAGCAACATCACGTGGCACTAAATTACCAAATGCAGGATAACGTCTTTCTAAATAATAATCTCTATTTTCTTCGGCAATTTGTGTAGGTTTTAATTTACCTTGTTGAATTGCTTTTGCATCTTCTATTTTTGCAGGAACCCAAATTCTTCCGTCATTACGTAAAGATTCAGACATCAACGTTAATTTAGATTGATAATCGCCAGACCTTGGAATACAAGTAGGATGAATTTGCGTATAACAAGGATTTGCAAAAAACGCGCCTTTTTTATGAATTTTCCAAGCAGCAGTTGCGTTTGATCCCATTGCATTTGTCGATAAAAAATATACATTACCGTAACCGCCAGTTGCAATTACTACTGCGTGTGCAGAGTGTCTTTCTATTTCACCAGTAATTAAATTACGTGCAATAATACCTCTTGCTTTTCCGTCAACTTTTACAACATCTAGCATTTCATGACGGTTGTGCATTGTTATTTTTCCACGAGCAATTTGTCTGTTCATTGCAGAATATGCTCCTAATAATAGTTGCTGACCAGTTTGACCTTTTGCATAAAATGTTCTGGAAACTAAAACACCACCAAAAGAACGGTTGTCTAATAAACCACCATAATCTCTTGCAAACGGAACGCCTTGAGCAACACATTGGTCAATAATATTACCAGAAACTTCCGCTAGACGATATACATTTGCTTCACGTGATCGATAATCGCCACCTTTTACCGTATCATAAAATAAACGATAATTTGAATCGCCATCGCCCATATAATTTTTTGCAGCATTAATTCCGCCTTGTGCAGCAATAGAATGTGCACGTCTTGGTGAATCTTGATAACAAAATGCTTTTACATTATAACCTAATTCTGCTAAAGTTGCTGCTGCAGAACCGCCAGCCAAACCTGTACCAATTACAATAATATCAATATTACGTTTGTTTGCAGGATTTACTAAATCGATTTTATTTTTATAATTCGTCCATAAATCAGCAATAGAATCACCTTTAGGTACTTTTGAGTCTAATTTCATATGTTTAAATTTTTACGCAAATTTTATTCACGCTTTTATATTTATTTAAAGAGTTCGTCTGTTCGCTTTGCTGGAGTCACAGATTGCGCAGATTATTTTTTTAATTTATGTCATTTAATGAATAAAATGATGAAAAAGTGCAATAATAGCAAAACCCGTTGGGATTATAATTGCGTATAATTTCCCGAAAGTTTTCATGCCTTTTGTATATTTATTATTTGCTCCCATAGATTGAAAAGCCGAACTAAAACCATGTAATAAGTGTAAGGCTAAAAATACAAAACCTACAACGTATAAAGCAATTCTCCATATTGGAACAAATTTCTCTTGTAATTCATGGAAATACCTTAAGCCTTCAACACCTTCATGCATACCTGACCAATCTCCTTTTATAAATTTAGTGTTAATTTCTGGAAACCAAAAATCAATAAAATGAATTATCATAAAAATTAAAATAAAGAGACCACTATAAATCATGTTTCTGCTCATCCAAGTAGAGTTAGCAGCGCCATTATCTTTAAAGTATTTTACACCTTGTGCTTTTTTGTTTTTTAATTCTAAAACAAAACCCATTACAAAATGAAAAATTACGCCGATGATTAATATTGGCTGAATTACATATTGTACTAAAGGGTTTGTCCCCATAAAATGAGAAATTTCGTTAAAGGTTTTACCATTATTTGGCAAAAGTGATGTCATATTTATTACAACATGTTGTAATAAAAATACCATTAAAAATAATGCTGAAAGTGCCATAGCAAACTTTCTGCTGAGTGATGAAGATAAAAATCCCATTTATAGTTGATTTAAAAATAGGTAACAAAAGTAGCGTTTTATATCTTACTGAAAAAATGATTTATGTCATACTTAATTATTCAGAATGGATATAAATAATAAAAGAAATTACCAAAGCAATTTTTGCGTATTCATAAATCGTTTATCATCAATTTTGAAAAATTAAAATTGATTGATGGCAATAGAATTGTGTTACAAAATGATAGTAAATTACCAATTGGGAAATCGTTTAGAAAATCGGTTTTAGTTAAGATTGATGATGTAATCTAATAAAAAAATGAACATAGAACAAAACAAAACATACTGCCTTTCTAAAAAAGACGTAACCGAATAAATTCCGTTTTCTGAATTACCAAATGTTTTGGTTTTAAAGTGCTTGGCAAAATATTTACTGTTACTAACATTAATACTTGTGACAGTTTTAGTATTAAATGGATTCTACTACAAATTTTATTTTTTAGAGGGAAACACTTGTGTTTGTTATTAATCATTTTGCTGTATGATAAAACTTAACAGATTCGATTTATTTTAGTGATTTTTAATTGCTTAAAATGACAAAATACTTATGGTGTTTAGACTTCTTTTTTCAATTATTTCTATTATTTTTGCCCTATGAAAAAACTCTTAATAATTTATATAATTAAATCATTTGCACTTAATAGAATAAATGAAAAATAAAAAAATAACACCTGCACAACGTTTTTGGAGACTATTAAAGCCAGATGCTTATGAAGTTCGCAACATTTATATATATTCTATATTTAACGGTCTTATAAGTTTATCTTTACCTCTTGGTATTCAATCTATAGTTAACCTTATTCAAGGCGGACAAATAAATACATCTTGGGTAGTTTTAGTAGTATTTGTAATTTTAGGAATAGTATTTACAGGAATACTACAAATTTTTCAGTTAAGAATAACAGAAAATCTTCAACAAAAGATTTTTACTCGAGCTGCATTTGAATTTTCTTACCGCATAACAAATATTCGTATGGAAGCACTTTATAAATATTATGCTCCAGAATTAATGAATCGTTTTTTTGATGTTGCATCTGTTCAAAAAGGACTTTCGAAAATTTTGATAGATTTTTCTTCTGCATTATTTATTGTAGTGTTTAGTCTTATGTTACTTTCATTTTACCATCCGTTTTTCATTATATTTAGTATTGTATTACTTATGCTAGTTTACTTCATATTTAAATTTACTGCTAATAAAGGAATGAAAACTAGTATTTTGGAATCAAAATACAAATACAAAGTAGTTAATTGGTTAGAAGAACTATCACGCTCTGCAATCACTTTTAAATTAGCTGGAAAATCCGATTTTCCTTTAGAAAAAACAGATAAGTATGCAGGTAAATATTTAGTAGCAAGAGAAAGTCATTTTAAAGTATTGGTAATGCAATATTCTTTTATGATTATTTTTAAAGTAGTTGTTGCTACTGGCTTATTAGCAATTGGAGGAATACTGGTTATGAATCAACAGATGAATATTGGGCAATTTGTAGCTGCAGAAATTATTATTTTGATTGTAATGGCTTCTGTAGAGAAATTAATCACAAGTATCGAATCCATATATGATATATTCACTTCTTTAGACAAAATAGGTTTGGTTACCGACCTTGAACTTGATAGAGAAAATGGTATAGATTTAGAGATTAATCCTATAGATAACGGGTTGGAAATCGAAATGATAAATGCAAGTTTTTCTTATCCAGGTGCTAATCAAAAAACACTTAATAATATTAACTTAAGTATTAATAAAGGAGAAATTGCAATAATAACAGGTAATAGTGGTTCAGGAAAAAGCACGCTACTACACATTATATCTAGTTTGTACAATTTACAAGAAGGAACAATACTATATAATAAATTACCAATAGGTAATTTGTCATTAAAATCAGTTAGAGAACAAGTAGGTGATCATGTATCTATGGAAAGCCTTTTTGAAGGTACAGTTATGGAAAATATTACTTTAGGTAGAGAAATGGCGACTTTCGAAAATGTAAAATGGGCAATTGAAAATTTAGAACTTACAGAGTTTATAAAAAAACTACCCGAAGGATACAATACAATGCTTAATACTCAAGAAAAAAAATTACCCGAAAACATTATAGACAAATTATTATTGGCACGATGTATAGTTGACAAACCTAAACTGTTATTATTAGAAAACACTTTTGAAAAATTAAACGAAATAAATAGTAATAAGATTATAAAATTTTTAACTAACAAACAAAACGGTTGGTCTATTATAGCTGTTTCCTCAAACGAATATTTAACAAAATTATCAGACAAAATATTTATTATGAAGGATGGCGGAATAATAAACTCTGGTACTTATAATGAATTAAAAAGTAGTTTAAATTTTAAATAAACTTAAGAAAAATGCTTAATATCTCAAGTAATAGTATAAAAAATTCGATACAAAAAAACAAATACTTCTATCTTAGTAAAGTTGAAAATCGTAAATCGAAAAATGTAATGATAAAATTACTCGCATTTTCATTTGGGTTGCTTTTTATCATAATGTTTCTACCTTGGACTCAAAACATTCAATCTAAAGGAATTGTTACTACACTCAAACCTGAACATCGCCCACAAACTATCCAATCAATTATTTCAGGTAGAATAGAAAAATGGTATGTAAAAGAAGGAGATTTTGTAAATAAAGGAGATACAATACTCTTTATTTCTGAAATAAAAAATGAATACCTCGATCCTAATTTAATAGGGAGAACCGATGAACAATTAAAAGCAAAAGAAGGTTCGCTTTCTTCTTACATAAAAAAAATAAACGCATTAAACAACCAAATTAATGCTTTAGAAAACACACGTTTATTAAAATGGGAGCAAACAAAAAACAAATTAAAACAAGTTGAATTTATGGTGATTAGTGATAGCATAGACCACCAAGCAGCTATCATAAATTTTAACATTGCTCAAACGCAATTCTATCGAATGGAACAACTTCATAAAGAAGGGTTAAAATCACTTACAGATTTAGAAAAAAGAAATCAAAAAATGCAAAAAGCTCAAGCAGAAATGATTTCTAAAAAAAATAAAATGCTGACAAGTAAAAACAAGGTTCTTAATCTAAAGGTTGAGAAAACATCAATTAAAGTTCAATATAATAATAAAATCTCTAAAGCAAAATCAGACAAATATACAGCTCAATCTAAAATGTACAATACAGAGGTTAGTGTTACGAAATTAGAAAATAAAATTACTAATTATACGCTACGTTCAAGTATGTATTACATTACAGCGCCACAAAACGGATTTATAACAAAAGCAATTCAATTTGGTATAGGCCAAACTATAAAAGCAGGAGAAGAAATAATGAGCATTATGCCATCCGCATATGAATTGGCAATAGAAATGTACATAAAACCTATTGATCTTCCATTATTAGAAAAAGGGCAAAATGTTAGAATACAATTTGATGGTTGGCCTGCAATTATATTTTCAGGGTGGCCTAATGCTAGTCATGGTACCTACGGAGGTTCTATTTACGCTATTGATAATTTTATTAGTAATAATGGTATGTATAGAGTTATGGTGGCACAAGACCCTAATGATCACCCTTGGCCTGATGCACTACGAATAGGAGCAGGAACAAAGAGTCTAGTACTGCTTAAAGATGTTAGTATTTGGTACGAACTTTGGCGAAAAACAAATGGTTTTCCTCCAGATTATTATAAAAAATTACCAAAATCTAATTTCAACACAAAGTAATACTATAAAACAGACCTTGTATGAGATATTTATCTAAAAAATACAATATTTATTTAAAAAAACAACCAACGAAATTAAGTATCGTCATTCTTATTTTCTATAATTTAGTTGCATTTTCACAAATAGACAGTACAAGTGTATTAACATACCAAGAGTATATCAAAATAGTAACAGAAGAACATCCATACGCAAAACAAGCAGCAATAAAAATTTCTCAAGGAGATGCAAATTTACTTTACGCTAGAGGTGCTTTTGATCCTGAAATTTATACAAATATAAATCAGAAACAATTTAAAGGACAACAATATTATAACCATATAAATGGAGGTCTAAAAATACCTACTTGGTTTGGAATTGAACTTCAAGGAGGATATGAACAAAATGAAGGTGTTTTTCTTAATCTAGAAAACACAAACCCAAACAGAGGTCTTCTCCATGCAGGAATTTCACTTCCAATCGGACAAGGTTTATTAATTGACAAGCGAAGAGCTGAACTCAAAAAAGCCAAAATATCGCAACATGTTTCGGAATTGGAAAGGCAAATTATTCTTAATGAATTAATTTTTGTTGCAGGTACAAGTTATTGGAAATGGTTTAAAACCTACAACGACTTGTCAATATACAAAGACGCTCATAGATTAGCAAAACAAAGGTTAGAGGCAGTAAAATTAGGAGCTTATCTCGGAGATAGACCTTCTATAGATACGCTTGAAGCAGGTATTCAGGTACAAAAAATATTACTTGGTCTTCTAGAGTCTGAGGTTAAATTTAAAAATACATCTGCCTTATTAGCTATTTATTTATGGGCAGATGGTGTTGTTCCGTTAGAACTTTCAGAAAGAACAATACCTATGTCAATAAATAAAAATTCTATATTAGATGTAAATAAAATTTCTTTATTTCAAATTGATTCACTCATTAATAAACATCAATCTTTAAATCAATCGCGTCTCTATATCGATCAATTAAAAATTGATGAGAGTCTAAAAAAAAATAAGTTATTGCCAGTTGTGAACTTAAAATATAATCCTATAACAGAATATATAAATGGAGAATCGTTTAATAATTTTTCTACTAATGATTATACATGGGGTATGGAATTTAAATTTCCAATTTTTTTAAGAAAAGAAAGAGGTTCATTAAAACTAACTAAATTAAAAATTCAAGAATATAACCTTCAACTAAAAGATAAACAACAAGTATTAAAATACAAAGTCATAAAAGCATGGAACCAATGGAATGCAATTAAAGAGCAAATTAACTTATACACTCAAACAGTAGAAGATGCTAATAATTTACTCAAAGGAGAACGTAAACTTTTTAATGCTGGTGAAAGTTCTTTGTTTATAGTTAACTCACGCGAGAGTGACTATATTAAAACACAACTCAAACTTATTGAATTACATACTAAATTTAAAACTGCTGCATTAACTACTAAGTATGCTTTAGGAGAATTATTAGACTAATACACCAAATTAAACTGCCATTGCATAAAGGCGAAAGGTATTATTTAAATTATAGATATCCGTAAATCTATTGTATCTTTTGCGTCTAACAAAAGTATATGTATTCAAAAAAAGTAACCTTTAAAAACAAACGGTTAGTAATTTTAATTGGTTCTTGTACTACTATTACATTACAAATGTATGCAAGAAAAACAATGAGATTTACGTGAAGTAAAAAACCATTTAGAACATTTCATTCAACATCTAAAAGATGGTGATTCTTGCCTTTAATCTGATAATAAAATTGATAAATTTGTACGAGAAATAAAATTAGAAGGTAATTTAAGTGATGAACAAAAAGAACGCTTATTGCAAATTGCAAACCGTTGCCCTGTTCATAGAACTTTAGAAAATACTATTAAAATTGAATCGAAATTACGAAATTAGTTAGCACACAGAACCCACAGAAAACACAGAACAAATCTGTAAGTTTTACGTGAAATTTGAACCACAAAAGGCACAAAAGAAACACAGAACAAATCTGTAAAATCTGCGAGTTCTACGTAAAAAAAACTCAACGGAAATCTGTGTGAAAATAAAAACCTATGAAAATAATAATACTATCTGTAAGTGAAAATATCTATTCAACCGATAGGTTAGTTGCTGAAGCAGAATATCGCGGACATCAAATTAGTGTAGTAAATCATGCAAAATGCTCTGTTTTAATTGGCAAGTCAAAACCTCAAATAATATTCGAAGGTCGGAATATTATTGACGATGCAGACGTAATCATACCACGAATTGGTTCGTCGGTTTTTAGGCATGGCGCAGCAGTTGTAAAAGAATTTGAAATGAATGGTGTTTTTAGTACCGCAACTGCTTTAGGAATTGCTCGTTCTCAAAATAAAGTGCGTACTTTACAAATAATGAATCGTAAAAATGTGCCGATTCCGAAAACTGTTTTTTCTATAAATCCAGATGATATTGAACAACAAATCGAATTACTTGGCGGCGCACCAGTCATCATAAAATTACAAGAAGGAACACATGGTTTAGGTGTAATACTAGCAGAATCTAAAAAATCGGCAAAGTCTATTATTGATACTTTTATTAATATGGACACAAGTATTATGTTACAAGAATTTGTAAAAGAATCTAATGGCGAAGATATTAGAGCAATTGTTGCTGGCGGAAAAGTGATTGCATCTATGAAAAGAATTGGTGTAGAAGGTGATTTCAGATCAAATATTCATCGTGGTGGAACAGGTGAAAAAGTGGAATTAACCAATAAAGAAAGAAGAACTGTTTTAAGAGCAGCACGGTTTTTAAGTTTACCTGTTTGTGGTGTAGATTTAATTAGATCCAAAAGAGGTTCTTTATTAATAGAAGTGAATTCAACACCTGGTTTACAAGGTGTTGAGGCATATACCAAAGTAAATGTAGCCGAAGAAATTATTAAATTTATTGAAAAAAATAAACACTAAACAAAAATGTTCACAAAAGATTTTAAAAATGAAGTAGTAGAAATTCGTGGTCATAAAATAGGTTTAGGCGAAGACAAACTCATAAAAATACCTGTAGATAGATTGCCAACAGGCACATTAATCGAAATACCTGTTTATATTTTTAACGGTAAAGAGGCAGGACCAACTATTTTATTACAAGGCGGTTTACATGGCGATGAAGTAAATAGTATTGAAATGATTCGAAGAATGTTAATCGATAAGTCCTACAAAATTAATCGTGGTTGTGTTATTGTTGTTCCGTTATTAAACGTTTTTGGTTTTTTAAATTTATCCCGAGACATGCACGGCAAAGACGTTAACCGAAGTTTTCCTGGTTCAAAAAAAGGTTCTTTGGCAAGAAGAGTTGCGTATTATCATATGAGAGATTTAGTTGGGAATATAGATTTCGGAATCGATTTTCACACTGGCGGAGAGCAACGTTCAAACTTCTCACAAATCAGATTTACAGCAACCGATGTTAGAGCAAATAAATTGGCAGAAATTTTTAATGCTCCATATATGTTTGCGTCAAACTTAATACCTAATTCTTTTAGAAATGAGTGTTATAATAATAATATCCCGATTTTAGTTTTTGAAGGCGGAGAATCTTTACGATTAGACGAAGATTCTATAGAAAATGGCATTAGCGGAACACTAAATATACTAAAACACTTTAAAATGATTAGCGATCAAGTTACTATTCCAGTAATGGAAAAAAGCATCTTAATTAAAAAACGAAAATGGTTAAGAGCAGATATTGCAGGTCTTTTTAGTATTAAAATTAAAAATGGAAATAAAGTGATAAAAGGAGAACTTCTAGGTAATATTATGGATACCTATGGCGAAACAAAATTAGAAGT